>NZ_CAWMPM010000038.1:0-106611 GCF_963869435.1 Nocardia violaceofusca NBRC 14427 | reverse complement strand
CTGTCGCCCAGGCTCAAGTCACCTTTCGTCCCACCGCGTGAGCTGTTTCGGCTCATCGAGTCTCTTTTGGTCGCGTTCTCGGTACGATTCCTCGGGTATCGCACACACCCTCGGTGCAGGAGGTCAGGCGGTTCGACCATGACCATCGCCCTCAAAGTCCTTCTCCAGGACCAGCGCTTGCATGAACACTCCGCCTTCTCAGCGGAGTACAAACGGCACGCCGCAGCCCTGGGATTGGACAGACATGCGGCGCCCCCGCCAACCAAGGGCCAGTACTACAAGTGGCTCGCCGGAACCCTGACCAGCGTTCCGCGAGGCCATCACTGCCGCGTCCTGGAAAGCATGTTCCCGGGCTGGACTGCAGAAGATCTGTTCTCAACGACCGACATGGTGGCTGACCGGTTGAAGCGGCTGTCCCGCAACCGTTTCGGACGAGGACAGCTTGCCGACTCTGTCGCAGCGGCATTGCAGGCTCGGGACATCAGCGTGACGGGTTGGGGCTCCGCGCGTCTACCGGTGGCAGTTGGCACTGGCGCACCTCAATTGCCCGATGCCGTAGGCGATTTCGACAGTGCCGATCTTCCTCCGGATGCAAGGCGGATCGGCAAGAAGCTGGCAGCACTCGCTCAGGTTCTTCGGCTCAGTCCGACGGAGACGGTTCAGTTGGCCGGCTTGGTCGGCAACGTCGTGGAGCTGGAACTGAGAATCGAAGTCCACATCGACGGCAACGGCAACTCCCGACTGGTCTATACGCACGACGTGTTCAACATGTCCGGCGAGCCACTGACGCGCGTCGCCCGCCAACTATGGTTCGAGCACGCCGTGTCGAACGGCCTACGCATCGAACCCCTCCGCCGAGATCACCGCCAAGTCTCCATCGACCGCACACACAATGCGGGCCCGACCATGGCCAAGTTCTCCTGCCAGGTCTCCCCAGCAATCCAGCCAGGTGAAACGGGAGTCATCAGCTACACGTGCACCGGTGGCCAATTCATCGATGCCTTCTACTGGCGGCAAGACATCCTTCGCTACACCCGCCACTTCACCATCGTGATGCGCCAAGCAGGTCGACACCGACTCCTCACCTGCAGCGGCGAGCAAGTCCAGCCGAACGGGCTGATCAACAGCGCGACCGAGGACCTACTGTGGGACTACGACGGCGATGACATCGTGGTCACGCTGACCAGAGACTATCTGCGACCGAACGAATCGGTGACGCTACGTTGGGAGATTGATCGTGACCAGGCCACTACGTGACGCCGCCGAGCACGTTCTACGAGCCTGGAACCGATACGAAATCGAACGCGGCGCGCACCCCGTCATCGACTACGACTGCTCGCCGGTAACCTCCGACGTCCCGGCAGTCGACAACAGGCTCGAAGCCCTGCAACGCCTGTCGGAACTCCACGCCGAAGCCGCAGCCGCTGGCGACACCGCCCTTGCAACCAGAATCGACGCAGACATCGCCTACTGCGCCGCACTGCTCGGTGAGCACGACTCCCTCGATCGGTACGTTCGCCGCACGCAGGGATGCGCGCCCAAGGGATGGTCGGACGAATACCTCCAGCAACACCTCGAGCGAGCACAACACTGCCTCGCCGCACTCGGCATCGACTGGGGACCCAAAACCCTCACCGACTTGATGGAAGCCGAAGGCCCACTCGACGCCTCGGTCAGCGCAGACGCGATCCGCGAAGCCGCCGCCGACCTCGAACCCAGCGTGCGCGCCGCAACAGGAGCGACCGCGGACTACGACCTCACCATCGAATCCGTCGACATCGACGCCTACTGGAGCTACTGGCTCGACGGCGCCGGCCAGAAACCCCGACTACGAATCAACCTCCGAAACGCCCGCTTCACCCAGGTAGTAGCCCGCCAATTCGCACTCCACGAAATCCTCGGCCACGCACTGCAATTCGCAAGCATCGCCGCACGCTGCGCCGAAGAAGACGTGCCGTGGATCCGCCTCTGCTCGGTCCACTCACCGAACCAAGTACTGTTCGAAGGCCTCGCCCAGGCAATGCCGCTATTCGTCACTCCCGACGACGAAAACCTCACCGCCCGAGTGCGTTTGGATCACTACCACCAGCTCGTGCGCGGCCAGCTACACCTCGCGCTAGCAGCCGGACACCCGATTCTCGACCTAGCAGAACATGCCCGGCGCAGCGTACCCTACTGGACCGATTCCCAGATCGCCGACCTGCTCACCGACCGTGGCGCCAATACCCTCTTGCGGTCCTACATGTGGGCGTACTCCGCCGGGATAGATTGGTTCGTTCGCCTCGCCGATACTCCTGATGCGCCGACGGATCACGTCTTGCGCGCCGTCTATCAGGCACCACACACTCCCGGCGACCTCATGGCGTATTGGCCTAGCGGTCCAGACATCGGAGCGGAATGACACCAGCGCCAAGCCCTGCGAACCGACCGATAACTGATCGCGAACTGTCTTCTTATCATTCGTGACACTCCCGAATCCAGTTGGGGCGTCGAGGTGGATCGGATCTGAGATTCTCCGAAGAAAAAGAGCAAGATTCGATATACCCCTTCCCCTTTGGCGACGCGGATGGAAGCCTCGAACGTATCTGGCGTAGCGCGAGGAACTCGATAGGAACCGAATCGAGGCCTCGACCATGCTGCGACTCTGGAATTTCCGCCAAGGTAGTTGCGCCGACAATTCCGAACACAGCTGCACGCCCGGCACGCCGAGCGCACTAGTCGGATTCGAAAGCTGTCCCCGTGCGGCTGCCTACATTTCGCCACCGATTCTTACTTCCGCGGCAACCGTGGATCCGTCCGATGCGGGCAGCACGACCGCAGGACTCGCCTTCCGCCAGGCGGTACGGCGTTGCGCACCGTGCCGACCACTCCAGCAACGCTGCCTTCTCGCCGATGAGCCACACCGACAGCTATCAGACAGCAATCATTCGGTTCTTGTAATTCGATGCAGAGCCGAGAATCTTCATACCCGCAACCAGTCTCGAACGGCCCGCAGTTCGGCCCTCCGGTGCGTCTCAGGAACGTCGGATGCCTAGTGGCGGCGGCAGACCTATCGGCGAGCGACGTGAGCATCACCTTGTCGTCGAAGGCGATCGGCGCGATCCGCCAGATCTTCGCAGGCTCAGCCGAGTCGTCATCGAGCTGGCGAAAGAATCGACAACCACCGAGGAGGAAGACCGTTGAACGGCACCGTCGCGCTCGCTGTCGCCTACCTGCGCGTCTCGGACAAGAAGCAACTGAACACCGCCATCGACATCGACCCCGACGGCAATTCCATTGCCACCCAACGCACGATCGTCCAACAACGAGCCCACACACTGCCCGCCCAGATCGTCCAGGAATTCGTCGAGCCAGGAGTCTCGGCCCAGTCGATCGAAAAGCGCCCCGCCTTCCAGCGGATGCTCACCCACCTCCAGCAGAACCCGCAGATCAAGTACGTCATCGTCTACATGCGCTCCCGCGCCTTCCGCAACTACATCGACGCCGCTATCACCAAACGGCAACTCGACCTGCTGGGCGTGAAGCTGATATCGGCCAAGGAAGACTTCGGCGACGGCATCTACGGCGACATGATGGCCGCCATCACCGACATCTTCAACGACACCCAGAACCGGTTGTCCGGCCAGGACATCAGCACCAAGATGCTGAACAAGGCCATGAACGGCGGCACCTGCAGCCGGGCAAAACTCGGCTACGTCAACGCACGGATCACCGTCGAGGGCCGCCAGGTCAACACCATCAAGACCGACGAAGAACGCGCATCATTGGTCGTTCGGGCATGGGAGCTCTACGCGACCGGCGATTACTCGATCGAGGACCTCGAAGCAGCAATGGCCGACATAGGCCTCACATCCCGCCCCACCGGCGCCCGCCCGAACCCGCGGCCCGTCTCCGCGGCGACTCTTCACAACATGCTGCGCGATCCCTACTACGTCGGCTACGTCACCTGGAAGGGCAAGATCTATCCCGGTCGGCATGAGCCACTGATCGACCATGAACTCTTCGAACGTGTGCAGAACGTCTTGCGCAAGCGAAGCGGCAACGGCACCCGGGACCGCATACACGCCCACTACCTGAAAGGGTGGCTCTTCTGCGCACGCTGCCGAGACGAAGACACCACCGCCAGGTTGGTCTACAACGTCTCCACCGGCCGCAACCGAGTGCGGTACGCCTACTTCGTCTGCCGCAGGAGCAAACAAGGCCTCTGCGACCTACCCCACCTGCCGGCCGAGACCGTCGAAGAAGCGATCCTCGACCACTACCGAACCCTGCAGCTGCCGACCGACTTCGCCGCCACGACGCGACGCCTGCTCGAACAGGTCGTCTCCGACGAACAGAACACCACCCGAGAGTTGCACGCGAACCTGAACCGCCAAATGAAGGAACTCGACCAGAGCGAAAACCGGTTGGTCGATCTGCTCGCCGATGGCTCGATGCCTCAAGCCAAGGTGCGCATGAAACTCATCGAGATCAAAGCTCAGCGCAACCGGATCGAAGCAGCGCTCACCAACACTTCCGAAGAACTCAGCGTCGGAACGACGGTCCTACGTCACGCCCTCGACCTCATCGCCGACCCGTACAGCCTGTATCTGGACGCAGGCCCAGACGTACGGCGACTGCTGAACGAGACGTTCTTCAAGTGCTTCTACATCGATGACCTGGAAGACGCCACCGCACTACGAATCACCGACGACAAGACCGGCATGTTCGCTGACCTTCACTCGGCAGCCCGAAACAACCCAAATCGAGCAGAGGACAAACCTGGGACAAACCGCCGCGATGCACACCTGCGGACGGTCACTGTTTCGAATAAAGAGGTTCTGGTGGTCCCAGCTGGTTTCGAACCAGCGACCTCTCGCGTGTGAGGCGAGCGCTCTCCCGCTGAGCTATGGGACCGGGATATTTCGGGGCGGCTGGAGTGCCGTTCCGAACGAGAAGGAACCTTAACACGCATCCCTGGGGTCACACCAAATCGGGGCCTGACCTGGATGTTTCAGTCGGCCGGCGATGGACGGAACGTGAACGGGCGCAGAAGGTCTCGTGTGAGCCGGATCGTCGCGCGGTCGGCCCCGGGTATCGACGTGAAGCATCGCGAGACATCGGGCGGGGCCGCGTCCGACGGAGACGCAGTTGCGGTTGCCTGCGTCGCAGAGAGGGTCGCAGGGAGAAGGCCGACCGGACTACCCGTCGCCGGTCCGGGCCAGCCGGCGAGCTCGACACCCAGCACCCGGTCCAGTACCACCCACGCTCCGCTTCTACCGCAGCGCGGCGGGCGCCGACTGGGCTCCGCGGCCGCAGTCGCCGCACCGAACGGATGCCCCTTCGGGGCGGGGGACGACGGCGCCGGAAGGACACCGCGCCCTCGGTCCACCACACTGGCGTCACCCGATGGGGCGCACTCACACCCCCGGAAAAACACACCCGTGTTATTCACTTTTACCCCGATCTACCAGGCGATTTGTTGAGCGCGCGGGTTGTGGGCTAATGTTCTCTCTCGCAGCCGGAAGGGGCCGAAAAGCCCCGGAGACGCAGCATGCGGATGTAGCGCAGTTGGTAGCGCATCACCTTGCCAAGGTGAGGGTCGCGGGTTCGAATCCCGTCATCCGCTCGAAGGCCAACCCGGCCTTGGTTGGCGGTGTGGCCGAGTGGTGAGGCAACGGCCTGCAAAGCCGTGCACACGGGTTCGATTCCCGTCGCCGCCTCTTAGTAGGCGAACCACGCGCGATTAGCTCAGCGGGAGAGCGCTTCCCTGACACGGAAGAGGTCACTGGTTCAATCCCAGTATCGCGCACCAACGAAGAACAGGTCAGCCCCGGTTTCGACCGGGGCTTTCTTGTATCCGGACCAGGGAGAATGCGTCCGCTGTCCCTTCGACTGGGATACGGTCGAACAACGAGCCGAGCGGCAAGGAGAGATGTCGTGCGCGATTCGGTAACCGTTCACATGGCCGCGTCGCCGGCGCAGGTGTGGGCGCTGGTCAGTGATGTCACCCGGATCGGCGAGTTCAGTCCGGAGACGTTCGAAGCCGAATGGGTCGGCGGGGCAACGGGTCCCGCGGTGGGGGCGAAGTTCCGGGGGCATGTGCGGCGCAACCAGATAGGGCCGGTGTACTGGACCACCTGCCGGGTCGAGGTGTGTGAGCCCGAACGCGAATTCGCCTTCACCGTCCTCGGCCCCGGGGGGATGAGTATCAACAGGTGGAGTTACCGGCTCGAACCGCGAGACGGTGGCACCGATGTCACCGAATCGTTCGAATTGGCGGCGATCGCGCCGTTGCGGCTGTACTGGACAGCGCTCGGGTGGGCGCGCGGACGGCGCAACCACAACGACATGGCCACCACGCTCAACCGGATGAAGATCGCGGTCGAGCACGGCTGAAGCCGGCCCGGGCTAGCGGGCGAGTTCGACACCCAGCACCCGGTCCAGCACCCGCGCTCCGTTGTCGGTCAACCGCAGCGTGCGGCGGGCGCCGGGCCGTTCCACCCAGCCCGCGGTTTCCATGCGGGTCAGGACCGCGGCGCCGAGCGCGCCGCTCAGATGATGGCGTTGCTCGCTCCAGTCGACGCAGAAACGCAGCAGCGGGCGGCGCCGGCCGCGGGCGGCGTCCAGATCCACGCCCAACTCGGCGAACAGGGGTTCGGCATTCGGGCCCAGGCGGTACGGGTGGTCGGTCATCGGCGCCGAGATCGGATCTCCCTGTGCGCGTGCGGTTCCCGCGACACCGTCGATCCGGGTCAAAGCCTGCCGGTCGAGCAGCGCCTCGGTGACCGCGACACCCAGTTGCCCGGCCAGGTGGTCGTAGCAGCTGCGGGCCCGGCGCAGCGCTGCCGCGCGGGTGGATTCCCGCAGGGAGCGCACGGGCCGCGTCGGCGCCAGCACGGCCAGCGCCTCGATCGCGGCGCCGACCCGGGAATTCGCGATGCGGTAGTACCGGTGCCGGCCGGATCGCTCGACGGTGAGCAGCCCGCCCTCCACCAACCGGGCCAGGTGCTCACTGGCCGTGGACGCCGCGACGCCGGATTCCGCGGCCAGTACCGACGCGGGCAGCGCGCGCCCGTCCGCCAGGCCGATCATCATGCGCGCCCGGGTGGCGTCGGCGAGCAGCGCGCCGACGGCGGCGATATCGGCATATCCGTAGAGAGGTCGGCGATCGGTCATGACTCGAGTCTGCCGTGACAACACTTCGGTCCGCACCGAATTGTCGCCGTCCGCCCGTGCCCACGCCGGAAGCCGCCTCACAACCTTGACTATGGTCCCGGTTCGGCCGACATTGGGGTGGTGCGTGCGCGTGCCGAGGAACTCGATGCGGCGCCGACCGAGGGATTCGACCGGGTCGGAGCGGTCGAGATGACATTGAGCCGGTTCGGCGCCGGCGACATCCACGGCTCCATCGACGAGATCGCCTATGCCGCCGCCGACCTCGGCGGCGAATACTTCTACGTCACCGACTCCCTCGGCCCGCAGGTCACCGCCGTGGTCTATCGCCGTAGTCGCCGGCGCCGCAGGTGGTTCCGCGGCCGGAACTGACCCGCCGATACTTCGGCCCCGACCGAAGGGTTGCGCACCCACACTGCGGATATGACTTCGACTGCACAGGTGCGCAACCCGGCCGTCATCCTCACGGTGATGGGTGCCGGGATGTTTCTGGTGTTGCTGGACGTGACCATCGTGAATGTGGCCCTGCCCGCGATCGGGCGTGGTCTGCATACGGACGTCGCCTCGCTGCAATGGGTGGTGGACGGATATGTGATCGCGATCGCGGGACTGCTGCTGGCGGCGGGGACCGCCGGCGACCGGATCGGTCATCGCCGCATGCTGCTGGCAGGATTCGCGGTCTTCGGGCTGGCGTCGCTGGCGTGTGCACTGGCTCCGGCGATCGGGGTGCTGATCGCGGCGCGGGTCGTCCAAGGCGTGGGCGGGGCGCTGCTGTTGCCCAGCACGATGGCCGTCATCGTGGACGTCTTCCCGGATCGAGCCCGACAGGCGAAGGCATTGGGCACGTGGGCGGCGGTCTCGTCGCTGGCGCTGCCGGCGGGGCCGCTGCTCGGCGGAATACTCGTGGACCGCTTCGGATGGCGGCCGGTGTTCTGGATCGCGGTGCCGCTGACGATCGTGGCGACCGTCGCGGCGCGGGCCGTGGTACCGACCGCACCAGCACGGCGTGGTGGGCGTATCGAGGTGCCGGGGCCGGCCGGGTTCGTCCTCGGCCTGAGCGCGCTGGTGTTCGCCATCATTTCCGCGGGCCACCACGCGGGGATCGCGGTCGTCGGCACCGCGGCGGCGGTGGCGGCAGGCGCTCTGGCCGGCGCGTACGGCGCGGCGCGGCGCAGCACGCATCCGTTCCTGCCGGTGGACCTGTTGCGGCACAAGGAATTTCTCGCTCCCAACGTCGTCGCCCTGATGATGAACCTGATCTTCAACGGCATCCTGTTCATCGGCATGCTGTATCTGCAGGGCACGCTGGGGCGCTCCCCCGTCGCCGCCGGCGTCAGCGTGCTCCCGCTGGCCCTGCCGCTGGTGCTGCTGGCACCGACATCGGGACGGTTGACCGCCCGGTACGGTCCGCGCCCGGCGATCGCGATCGGCTGCGCGCTCGCGGCCTGCGGTTCGGCGATGCTGCTGACACTCGACGGCCGCGGTGGAAGCGGCGGGCTCCTGCTGAGTTTCTCCGTGCTCGGCTGCGGGTCCGGCCTCATCACGACATCGGTGGTCGCGGCGACTGTACGCGCCACACCGGCGGACCGGTCCGGACTGGCGACGGGTGTGTCCAATACCGCCCGACAGGTCGGAACAGCTTGCGGGGTCGCGATATTCGGTGCGGTGGCCGGATCGCCCACCGGGCCGGGCTTCGTCGGCGCCATCCACGCCCTGGCTATCGGATCGGCACTCGCGTGGGTGGTGGCGCTGCTGATCACCGTGTTCGCCATCGAAGCCGGCGGGCCGCGAACGGCTGAAGCGGATCGCAACAGCCGCCTCACCGAACCGGCCCGCCGCTGATATCCGGTCACCACATCGGCGGACACGCCCGCGCGCGAGCGCCCGGAACCCGCACGAGGGCATAGGCTTTCGAATGGACGTGCGAGACAGCGAAAGGCATGTGGTGACGACCAACCGGATCGAGGAGATACAGGCCGGGCTGCTCGACGACCTGCGCGACGGCATCTCCTTCACCTCCGAACAGATGGCCGACACGCTGGCGGACATGGTCGCGGCGCAGGCCGAGGAACGACCCCGTGACGGCGAACTGCTCACCCGCCGGCTCGGGCTCGACGGCGCGCGACCGGAGACCTTGACGCTGCTGGGCGCCCGCTTCGAACTCTCCCGCGACCGGGTGCGCCAGCTCTACACGCGGGCGGCGGGGCAGCTACTGCGTCGAGTACAGGCCACCGGCTACCCCGACCCCGCCGTGTTCGCCGGACAGTATCCGGTCGGCTGGGGCGATCAGCGGCTGACGCGTACGCTGCTCATCGAAACCTACGTCGGAGATTGCGATATCGCCGCTCAGGATCTCGCGTATCTGAAGCTGCGGCTGGCCGGACATTCACTGATCGACGCCAAACGGGTCGCGGGTTTCGTCTATCAGCGCATCGCGGGATGGCAGCAGCGCGGCCGCTGGCATCTCGATCGCCCCCGAGCGGCCGAACCCGCTGCCGGGCAACTGCTTCCGCTGCTGCGGCGGGTGGAGTGGCCGAGTGGCGATCCCGACGATCTGCCCGAGCTGCCCATCACGACGGTCGACGCCGACGACGACGCCCGCGGCCACATGTTCGCCGAGAAGCTGGGCCGCGAAACCACATTCGACACCGCGTTGCAGGCCCGGCTGCTGCGCATGCTCGACGACGGCGAACAGGTCGACAGCTACACCGAGCGGCCCGTGGCCGTCGACTTCGCCGTCGACGAAGTCGCGGACTCCTACTGCCCCACCGTCGGCGCGCGACTGACCGACGGACGGGTGCTGCTGATCGATGTGGTCGCGTTGGGGCAGTTGGGTTTACACGCCAACCGGGTGCGGCTCGCGGCGGCCCGTGCGCAAGCGCACGCCCGCGGCTGGGGTTGGCTGGTGTTCACCGGCAGCAGGCTCGGGGAGCCGGATCTCTTGCGGCACACCGTGTCCGCTCGCTCGGAGAACATCCTCCGCAACCGGATCGCCACCGGCGCCGTGCACTGGGCCGAGTTCCGCGGCCTGGCCGACGAGACCGGCCTGGAACCGGTGGACCTGATCGCGCTCGTCCTGCGCCACGGCTGGCGCTGGGATCGCGCCCCGTTCCGGCTGAGCGCGACCTGACCAGCCCTACTTCAACATGAATCCCGCAACGATGAACGTCACGATCACCAGCATCGCGAAACAGGTCATCAGCTGCCAGTGCAGCACCGCCTCGCGCTGACGCGCGATCCGCACCCGCAGGCCGGCCTCCAGCCGGTCGCGATCCGACAGCCGGCGTTTGACCGCGTCCAGCTCCCCGGCGACGATTTCGGCGCGTTCGAGCCGGTGCATCATCTTGTGCATCTGTTTGGCCTTGTCGCGAGTCGCCCTGCGCGCCAAGGCCAATTCGGTGCGCTGGTCGAGCAGTTCCTGCCGCTGCTGCGCGATCATCATCGCCTGTGCGTGGGTGTGGGCCTCCCAATCGCTCACCGTCGCCCACCCTCTCGTGTCCTCGTCCAGATACCCGCAGGCCAACGTGCCCGCGACCCAACCATCGATGAATTCCCTTATTCCCCACGGGGTTTGCCTGGGGCTGAGGATACCGTCGGAATCGACGACCAGCCCACCCGACAATGCCCGGTACTCACAGCCGGCGGCGGCGAAATCGTCCACGCCCAGCGCCGGTATCTGCCCGATCCAGTATCCGGTCGGGCACAACCACAACACCTCGTCGCAGCCCACCGCCTTCAACCTGGCCGTGCGTTTTCGCGCGTCCTCGATCGAGACCGGCGCGCTGCGCACCTCGATAGCGCACAACCGGTTCCCACGCCGCCACAGCAGACCCGGTGTCTGCGCACCCAGCGGTTTGTCCACCTCGGCATCGTCGGCGCCCGCCGCCAGCAGCCTGCCGCGCAACCAGTACTTGAGCCGCTGCACATCCCAGTGACAATCGCCACATCCGGGTTCGCGACACCGGTCACCCGCCTGATGTCCGCGCGGATTCGGCTCCACCACAGGCAGTTTCACCGGCTCCAGGGGAGCCAGCGTCGTCGTCTGCTGCCTCGTGTCGGCCCGTTCTGTCGTACTCACGCGACCACTCCCCTACCCGTGCACCAGCGGCCCGTGCGGTCCGCTGTATCCAGAGTGCCGCACCGGCCAGGGGGCTACACGTCCCCGTGACCGGTTTCGTTATCCAACCGGGAGCCCGACGTGATCATCGAGTCCGGTGAACTGCGGAATCGCCCGCCCTCGGACAGCGGCGTAATCGCGACGTTGCGAAGCCGGAACGTCCGTCGGCAGCCCCGGGGCCCAAGCGCTCCGCTACCGCCTCCGGGCACTCACCCATTAGGCTGCGCAGATGTTCGACCGCGGATACATTCCTGTATCGACCACGCTGCGGGCCGCCCGCACCGCCAATTCGGTGGCATTCGCGCTCCAGGGCTTCTTCCTCGCGGTCGTTCTCACCGAACTGCCGCAACAGCGGGATCGGCTCGGGCTCACCGACACCGTCATCCTGGTCGCGGTCGTGATGATCTCCGGCCTGGCCGCCGGCGGCAGCCTGCTCGCCGAGCGGGTGGCGGTGCGCTGGTCGAGCCGGGTGGCGCTGCGGGCCGGGCTGACGCTGATAGCGGTGAGCGGGCTCGCGATCGCGGTCGCCCCGAATCTCGTGGTCGATCTGATCGCCCTCGGCTGCTACGGGGTCGCCGTGGGCATGGTCGACGCGGGCACGAATATGCAGGCGGTCTTCATCCAGCACGGGTACGGGCGATTCGTGCTGTCGTCGTTCTACGCCGCGTGGAGTGCCGGGTCGATTCTGGGCGCCCTGTTCGTCTCCGGCTGCCAGAAGGTGGGAATCACGCTGCCCTACGCGGTCACCGTCGCCGCCGCGGTGGTCGCGGTGGCGAGTCTGGTGTTCGGGCCGCGACTGCTCGGCGCCGCCCAGGCCGAGGCCCAGCCCACCGATTCGGGCCGTACCCCCGAACCCGTTGCGGCCGTTGCCCTGCGGGGCTACCTCGCCCTCGGAATCGCGATGGCGCTGGTGTTCGCGATCGACCTGGCCGTGGGCAACTGGTCGGCGCTCTACCTCACCGACGATCTGCTGTCCTCGTCGGCGACGGCGGCCCTGGCACTGGCCGCCTATCAGGGTGCCTCGCTGTTCACCCGGCTCAGCGGCGACTGGTGGGTGCGCCGCTACGGCGCACGGGCGGTGGTGCGGGTGGCCGCGGGTATCGGCGTGCTCGGACTGACGCTCGTGGTGGCCGCGCCGGGACCGGCCACGGCACTGGTCGGATTTCTCGTCGCGGGCCTCGGCCTGCCCGTGATCGCGCCACTGTGCTTCAGCGAGGCCGGGCGACTCACGGAAGGCCACGGACTGGACGCGGTGATCGCCCGGCTCAATCTGTTCAACTACGCGGGCACGTTGATCGGCGGCGGCGTGGTGGGTGCGGTCGCCGCCGCGTCGAGCCTGCGGATCGGGTTCGTGATCCCGCTGCTGTTCGCGCTGGTCCTCATCGTCACCGCGCGCTTCTTCCGGCCGCGTCCGGCGCCCGGCGACCTGTCGGCGACGCGCACCGGACATGTTGTACTGGACCCATGACCGAGCAGGAAGTCGTCGTCGACCGCGCCGGACTCTGGGACGCCGAGGAATTGAGCGATGTCGCCACCGCGACGTTTCCCCTGGCCTGCCCGCCGGAGCTGACCGAGGAGAGCATCGACACCTTCATCGCCGAGGTGCTGTCCGGCGAGCGCTTCGGCGAGTATCTGAGCGATCCGCAGCGGATCGTGCTCAAGGCCGTCCTCGGCGGCGACATCGTGGGTTACACCATGCTGATCTCCGGTGAACCGGTCGATTCCGCCGTCGCCACCCTGATCGAAGCACGCCCCGCGCTCGAGATCAGCAAGATGTACGTGATGCCCGGACACCACGGCGGTGGCGTCTCGACCGCCCTGATGAACGCGGCGGTGGATTACGCCCGCCGCGGCGGATATCCGGTGATCTGGCTGGGTGTGAATCAACGCAACGAGCGTGCTCAGCGCTTCTACGCCAAGCACGGTTTCCAGCGAATCGGCACCAAGACCTTCACCGTCGGCGACCAGGTGTGCCACGACTTCGTGATGCAGCGGAAGTTGTGAATCCGGCTGTCCCGCAACCGGATTCCACCCCGCGTGCCGAAATCTCCGGTCAGGACAGCAGTTTCGCCTTCAAGGTCGCGATATCGCCGTCGGTCAGCTTCAATCCGTCGTGCACGTAGTTGTCGAAACTGCCGTAGCTGCGATCCACCTGATCGAAGGCGGAATCCAGCGCCGACTGCACGACCCCGTTGATCGTGTCGCCGTCGGCGGCGTCACGGTAGTAGTTCGACAGCAGGAAGTCGTAGTTCACCGTGCCGCGGTCCACGCCGAGGATGGTCAGCAGCACGGCCGCGGTCCAGCCGGTGCGATCCTTACCGGCCGAGCAGTGGAACAGCACCGACCCGTCGCTGCCGGCGATGTCGTGCAGGACTCCGGCGAACGCCTCGCTCGCACCGGGAGCCGTGATGAACGCGCGGTACAGGTCGCTGCCGGCGCTCAGCGTCGACGCCATGACCTGCGGCGGCGCCTGGCCGATCACATCGCGGATGTTCAGCGTCGCCCCCACCGGCACCCGGTCCGGCCCCAGCGCGCGCTCGTAGCTCGTGCGCAGATCGTCGACGACCCGCAGCCCGCGCGCGGACAGCGCGGCGGAATCCGCGTCGGACAGTTTGCTCAGGTCGGCGGTACGGAACACCAGGCCGGTCCGGACGACGTGGCCGTCGGTGGTGCGGTATCCGCCGATATCGCGGGCGTTCTGCACACGCGCCAGATGCAGTGACCGATCCTCGGTGTTCACCGAGACCGGCGAGGGGGCCGCGGGCGGGTCGGCGGCGACCGCGACACCCAGCGCCGGACCGGTCGCGATCAGGGCACCGGCGGCGACGGTGGCGGCGAGGCGAATCGAACGATGGGCCATGTCAGCTCCGTTCAGAGGGAAACTGGACAGTCGTCCATGATGGCTTCGCCTCCCGACAGTACGCCGTACGAACCGGCCTCAGCTCGCCGGGACCTCGAATCGCGACAGCGCCAACAGGCGCGAGATCGCGCGCAGGTACTTCTTGCGGTAGCCGCCGCCGAGCATCTCCTCGGAGAAGATCTTGTCCAGCGGCGCGCCCGACACGGTGACCGGCGTGCCGGCGTCGTAGAGCCGGTCGGCCAGCACCACCATTCGCAGCGCCACCGCCTGATCGGTGATGGTGTGCACCGCCGAGATGTAGACCGACGACACCCCGGCGATCAGCGAACCGTACTTCGACGGATGCAGCGTGCTCAGGTGAGCGAGCAGCGCGTCGAAGTCGTCGAGCGTGGAATCCGGTGTGGCCGCGGCCTTTTCGGACAGCAGCCCCGGATCGGTCGGCTCCGGCGCGGGCGGCAGATCCCGGTGGCGGTAGTCGGGACCGTCGACGCGGACGGCGTCGAACAGCGAACCCAGCTTGCGGATCTCGCGCAGGAAGTCCTGCGCGGCGAACCGGCCCTCGCCCAGCTGATCGGGCAGCGTGTTCGACGTCGCCGCCACCGACACGCCACGCGCGGTCAATTCGGTGAGCAGTCGCGACACGAGCATGGTGTCGCCCGGATCGTCGAGTTCGAATTCGTCGATGCACAGCACGCTGTTGCCGCCCAGGCGTTCCACCGCGTTCGTGAAGCCCAGCGCGCCGACCAGATTGGTCACCTCACCGAAGGTGCCGAACGATTTCGGACCGGGCGAGGCATGGAAGATCGAGGCCAGCAGGTGCGTCTTGCCGACACCGAATCCGCCGTCGAGATACAGCCCGGCGCCGTCGACCTGCTTCTTCTTCCCGAACAGGGATTTCTTACCGGCGGCGGCGTGGATCTTGCCGACCCGCGCGGCGAATTCCTCGGCCGCGCGCACGGCCGCCGCCTGAGTCGGTTCCTTGGGGTCGGGGATGTAGGAGGCAAAACTCACCTCGTCGAAGGTGGGCGGGGGCACCATCTGGGCGATGAGTTGATCGGCCGGAACCTCCGGATGACGATCGACGAGGCGTTGTTGCACGCTCGTAGCGTACTGACGTGGTGTGATCGGACCTTATGCAGCGTGTCCCCGATGCGATCCAGTTCACAGCACTGACCACCGACGGTGCCGGCGAGATCACCGACCTGGTTCAGCTCTACACCTATCCGACGGCCCTGGAGCGGCCGTGGATCCGGGTCAACTTCATCGCCAGCCTCGACGGCGCGGTCACGGTCGACGACCGCTCCGGCGCCCTGGGCCGGCCCGCCGACGCCACCGTCTTCGCCATCCTGCGCGATCTGGCCGACGTGATCCTCGTCGGCGCCGGAACCGCGCGCGTGGAGAACTACGGCGGTGCGCGCACCGACTCCCGGCGCCGCATGCGCCTGCATCACCACGGGCTGGGCGGGGCGCGCGACGGTGCGCCCCCGCCGATCGCGGTCGTGACCGCCAGCGCGGCGCTGGACCCGGCGAGCCGGCTGTTCACCGACACCCAGCGCCCGCCGATGATCCTCACCACCGCCGCGGCCGACGGCGAACGCAAACGCCTGCTCGCCGAGACCGGCGCGGAGGTGATCGAGGCCGGGCAGAGCACCGTCACCGCCGCCGACATCCGCCGCGTGCTGGGCGAACGCGGACTGCTGCGGGTGCTGTGCGAGGGCGGGCCGTCGCTGTTCGGCGAACTGATCGGCGCGAGCGCGGTCGACGAGTTGTGCCTGACCGTCTCGCCGCTGCTGGTCGGCGGTACGGCGGGCCGAATCGCGGTGTCGCCCAATGCCTTGCCGACCGCGATGAGCCTGCGCCACGCGCTGATCGACGACGACGGCACGGTGCTGACGCGGTGGGAGCGCAGCCGCACCCAAGGCTGAAACGGCGCACCGGACCTGGCAGGCTGTAGCGCATGCGTTGGACTCGCGCCGCTCTGCTGGCATCGTCGCTGACGGTTCTGCTGACCACCGCCTGTGGTGCCGGGCCGTCGCAGCGGCCGGGCGTGGCGGTGGAACAACCGCACGGCGGCTCGGGTCCGGCCACCAGCACCAGCGCCGCGCCGGCGCCGCCACCGCAGGCCCAGGCCCCCAAAACCGATCTCGCCTGGCACGATTGCGCGGCACCCACCTTCGCGCTGCTGGGGACCGGGGCGGCCCCGGCCGGGGTGAGTTTCGATTGCGCGGAGTTCTCGGCGCCGATCGATTCCGGTGGCACCGTCCTGGGCACCTTCCGGATCGCCGCGGTCCGCGCGCGCACGCCGCAGACGCCCGCCGACGCGGCCCCGCTCGTGGTGACCTCCGGCGGCGACCGTTCCTCCACCGCGACCGTCGCGGGCCTGGTGTCCGGCCCGGGTGCGGCGATTCTGGCGAACCGGCCGGTGGTCGGGGTGGACCGGCGCGGTACCGGCAGCTCCCAGCCCATCGACTGCCTGCCCGACGACACCCGGCAGGGACTGGCCGACAACGCCCAGTTCGCGCCCGGCGGCGGCGATCGGGTGGACGCGGTGGCGACACTGAGCCAGAACGCCACCATCGCCTGCCAGGACTTCCTGCAGCCCTATCAGGGCACCTTCGACGCCCCGCACGCCGCCGACGACATCGAACAGCTGCGCAAGCAGTGGCAGGTCGACCACATCGATCTGCTGGGCACCGGAAACGGTGCGCGGGTGGCGCTGAGCTATGCCGCCAAATTCGGCGACCGGCTGGCCCGGCTGGTGCTCGATTCGCCGGAACCGGCGAACACCGACGCGGTGACCCGGACCGAACAGCAGGTCAAGGGCGCGGAGGCGGCGCTGACCGGATTCGCCCGCCGCTGCGCCGATCTCGGATGCGCACTGGGCCCGGATCCGCGCGCCGCGATCACCGATCTGATCAACCGGGCGGGAGCGGGACAGCTCGGCACCCTCTCGGCCTCGGCGCTGACCACCACGATCACCGCGTTCCTCGGCGATCCGCGCGCGGATCAGGCCGCACACACCACCGAACTCGCCGATGCGCTGTCGGCGGCCGGACGCGGCGATCAGGGGGCTTTGCAGACTCTGGTCACAAGGGAGGCGGCGGCGGTGGGAGCCGACGGGCAGTTCGTCTCCCGGTGCAGCGACGACCAGCAGCCCGCTACCCCCGACCGTGCCAAGCAGCTCGAAATCGACTGGGCTGCCAAATATCCCGCCTTCGGTAAGACGGCGGCGACCGGACTGATGGAATGTTCGGCGTGGCCGGTGGCGCAGGCGCCGCGACTGCCGGACAAGTTCACCCTGCCGGTGCTGGTGCTGGGCACGACCGCCGATCCCGTCGTCGGCGGCGACGGGCGATCCTCGATCACCGGCGCGCTGGGCGCCGCCGGGGCGCGCACCTCCACCGTGCAGTGGCAGGGCTGGGGGCATCCGGTGTTCACCCATTCGGGCTGCGCACAGCAGAACATCATCGGCTACCTGAACGACGGCACGCTGCCCGCCGACGGCACCGCCTGCCCGGCCTGAGGTGATCGTGCGGGTGCGCACGAAGTGGCGCGGCATACACCCGGCAAAAGCGGTCCCCGGCGCGCCCGACGGCGGGTCCGCGCAACCGTCGCCCAGGTTTCCGGTGTACCGTGCCCCAGTGTTCCTTCGTCAGCTCGAGCCGCGCACCGCTCGCACCACCGCCGAAGTGTTCAACTTCGCTTTGTGGCCGTTTGCGATCCTCACAGTGCTGCATCAGGTCATCGTCAAAGGGACCAACTTCTCCATCACCGACGATTTCGCGCCCGTCTACAAGGCATCGCTGGCCTTCCTCAACGGACGCGCCATCTACGGCGAGAACTTCGACCTGGTCGACCCGCACTACCTGTACCCGCCCAGCGGCACCCTGCTGATCGCGCCGCTGGCGCTGATCGACCCGGAGAAATCGCGCTGGTGCTTCATCGCGCTCAACGCGGTGGCGATCATCCTGGCCTGGTATCTGCTGCTGCGGCTGTTCAAGTACTCGACGAAATCGGTGGCCGCGCCGCTGCTGCTGTTACTGATGTTCGCCTCCGAAACCGTCATCAACACACTGGGTTTCGGCAATGTCAACGGCTGCCTGCTCCTGGCCGAGGTGCTGTTCATCTACCTGCTGCTGCAGCGGCGCGATCTGCTGGCCGGACTGGTCATGGGACTCACGATCGCGGTCAAACCGACGCTGGCGCCGATGCTGCTGATACCGCTGGCGCGACGCCAGTGGCAGGTCTTCATCACCGCGATCGGCGTGCCGGTGGTGCTGATGGCGGTCGCGTGGCCGCTGACCAAGGATCCGATGGACTTCGTCCACCGCACGCTGCCGTATCTGCTCAAATCGCGCGACTACTTCAACAGCGCGATCGTGGGCAACGCCGAGTACTACGGCCTGCCGATGTGGCTCACCTGGGGTATGCGCATCGTGCTGGGTGTGCTGGTGCTGGTCTCGCTGTGGCTGCTGTATCGGTACTGCCGCGACGACGAGCTGTTCTTCGTCTGCACCACCGCCGGCATCATCCTCATCGCCTCCTGGCTGCTGTCGGGTCTGGGACAGCAGTACTACTCGATGATGCTGTTCCCGTTCCTGATGACCGTGGTGCTGCGTAATTCGGTGCTGCGCAACTGGCCTGCCTGGCTGGCGATCTTCGGGTTCATGACCTACGACAAATGGCTGCTGGACCACTGGCAGAGCACCGGGCGGGCGCTCGAGTACCTGCGGGTCACCTTCGGCTGGGCGCTGCTGCTGATCGTGACGTTCTGTGTCCTCGGCGACCGGTATCTGGCGGCACGGCGCGAGGGCCGGCTGGATTCCGGCATCGAGCCGGCGTTCCTGCTGCCGGAGGCGACCACGACGCCCGCCGCTCCTGCCGAGCCGGCGCCGCGCATCGAGCGTCACGAACCGGTGCCCGACGACGAGACGCTGGATCCGACTGCTCAGTCCGAGGCCGGCGCACTGCGCTGACCTGCGATGATCCGGCGCGGCCGGTAGTGGTCGGGCGGCGCCACTAGACTCGCGTCATGAGCTCACAGGATGGTTCGCCCGCGACCTCATCGCTTCCGGCACCCAAGATCGAGCTGAGTCCGCAGCAGTGGCGGACGCGGCTGACCCCGCAGGAGTACGCGGTGCTGCGCGAAGCGGGCACCGAACGCGCCTTCACCGGTGAATACACCGACACCGAAACCACCGGCGTCTACACCTGCCGGGCCTGCGGCGCCGAATTGTTCCGCAGCACCGAGAAGTTCCATTCGCACTGCGGGTGGCCGTCGTTCTTCGATCCGGCCGATTCCGATGCGGTGATCCTGCGGGCCGACGACTCGCTGGGGATGCGCCGGGTCGAGGTGCTGTGCGCCAACTGCCACAGCCATCTCGGGCACGTCTTCGAGGGCGAGGGTTATCCGACCCCGACCGACAAGCGGTATTGCATCAACTCGATCGCGCTGCGCCTGCACCCCTCGGACGACGCGGCGGGCTGATCGCGACACGGCGCGGGTTCGAGCGCACTGGAGTTCGAACCCGCCGCCCGAGTGCCGGATGCGATCCGCCGGCCGCTGCGGATCGCGCGCCGAGCAGGCGCGCGACCGAGCTGACGGGAAGACCTTACGGGCCCGGCCGCATTCCGGCACGCCCCGAATTCCGGGGGCACCGGCGGACTCGCGGCTCAGGGCAGGGCGTTGACCAGCTGTTCGACGTCCACGCGCGGGCCGCTGAAGAACGGAATCTCCTCGCGCACATGGTTGCGGGCGTCGGTGGCACGCAGATCGCGCATCAAGTCGACGATGCGGTGCAGCTCCGGCGCCTCGAAGGCGAGGATCCACTCGTAGTCGCCGAGGGCGAACGAGGCCACCGTATTGGCCCGCACGTCCGGATAGGAGCGGGCCTGCTTGCCATGGTCGGCGAGCATGCGGCGACGCTCCTCGTCGGGCAGCAGGTACCAGTCGTAGGAGCGCACGAACGGGTAGACGCAGATGTAGTTGCCCGGTTCCTCACCGGCCAGGAAGGCCGGGATGTGGCTCTTGTTGAACTCCGCGGGGCGGTGCAGTGC
Source organism: Nocardia violaceofusca NBRC 14427 (assembly GCF_963869435.1). Classification (NCBI taxonomy): domain Bacteria; kingdom Bacillati; phylum Actinomycetota; class Actinomycetes; order Mycobacteriales; family Nocardiaceae; genus Nocardia; species Nocardia violaceofusca. The sequence goes on along the minus strand of NZ_CAWMPM010000038.1, from coordinate 86,422 downwards.
GGCGTTGCTCCACACCGGCGTGCTGGCACGGCCCAGATCGGTGGTGCGGCGGAAGTCGGCGTAGGCGGCCTGCAGATCCTCGATCCGCTCGGCATGCCACCAGATCATGAAATCGGCGTCGGCGCGCAGGCCGGCCACGTCGTACAGGCCGCGGACCACGACGCCACGTTCCTCGAGCGAGTCGAAGAACTCCCGCGCCTGCTTGACCACGGTGTCGCGCTGATCGCCCAGCACTCCGGGTTTGACCTGGAACACCGAGAACATCAGATACCGGATGGTCGAATTGAGAGCTTGGTAATCGAGTCGCGCCATAGCCTCCATCGTGCCACTGGGCGCTGTGCGGCAGAACGGCCGCATCCCGTGTTCTGCGGCACGACAACGGTCGTGGGGTCCCCGGTCAGGTCGCACGGACCACCCCAGGGCCACCCCGCCGGACTCGTCGGCGACCGACCGACCGGCGAGCAGCGCTGGACCTCGCGCCCAAAGACTTGCGGTGTCGTCCGTTCGAGCCCCTGGAGTCTTCTGCGGGGGCCCGATCTTCCGTCGCCGGGCTCCGAGGTTGTGATCCGCCGCCGAGCAGAACCGGCCACCCGACAGCCCGTCCACAGGGTGCGGGCACGCCATCCTTCAGTGCGACAGAACGCGTTGCGCCGCAGCGGTTCCCGAGGCAGCGCAGGCAGGGACGCCGACGCCGTGCAGGTAGGCACCGGCGATCGCCAGGCCGGGCAGTGCCGCGACCGCCGTCTCCAGTTCCGCGATGCGAGTGGTGTGGCCTGGCGCGTACTGCGGCAGGCCGCCGCGCCAGCGCTGCACCAGGGCGGTTTCCGGGCGGATCGGCAGTCCGGTGACGGTGGACAGATCGGCCACCGCGGCCGCTACGAGATCCTCGTCCGACCAGTTCAGCGGGGTGTCGTCACCGAAGCGACCGAAGGACGCGCGCACCAGCGCCACATCACGCTCCGCAAGATGCGGCCATTTGCGGCTGGACAGCGTGAAGGCTTTGGCGCGCAACGGTTCTCCGGTGGCGACCAGGATCCCGGAATTGTCGGGCAGCGGGGTGTCGGCCGACAGGCCCAGCGCCACTACCGCCGACGAGGACAGTTCGATGGTGGCGGCGACCCCGGCGGCGTCCGGAGCGACTTCGCGCAGCAAGGTCGCGGTGACAGGGGCCGGGGTGGCGAGGATCACCGCATCGGCCTCACCGACCGGATCGACCCGCCAGCCCGTGGCCGTACGCGTCAGACCGGTTGCGGCCGTGTCCATTTCGACCTTCGGCGCGGCGGCCTCGCGCAGGGTGTCCAGGAGTACCCGATATCCGTCGCGCAGGCCGCCGAAGACCGGGGCCGTGGACGGCGGCGGCAGGGCGGCGGCGACGGCGCGGGTGAGATTCGGGGCGCCGGCGTCGAGGGCGGCGGCCAGGGTCGGCAGCGCCGCTCGCACACCGATCGACTCCGCACGACCGGCATACACCCCGCCCAGCAGCGGATCGACACTGCGCCGGACCACCTGCGCGCCGAAGCGGTCCCCCACCAGCTCGGCGACCGAGACGTCACCGCCGCGTTCCCAGCGCAGCGGCCGGGCAGGCTCGGTGGTGATGTGCTCCAGGGTGTCGGCGTCGACGAGGCCCGCCACGGCATCCGGCCCGGCGGGAATGCCCATCAGCGTGCCTTCCGGCAAGGGGTGGGCGGTGCCGCCGGACCAGATCAACGGGCGCCGCCCGGCCGGGTGCACCAACTGGTCGGACAGTCCCAATTCCGCTAGCAGCGCCGGGATTTCGGGTCGGCGGCCCACGAACGCCTCCGCTCCCAGATCCATCGGTTCGCCTGCCAGCTCACCGGTGTGCAGAATGCCGCCGATCCGATCGCGTCGCTCCACCACCACCAGTTCGAGCTCCGAGCCGAGGGCCACCCGCAGCCGATACGCCGCGACGAGACCACTGATCCCGCCCCCGACCACCACGACCCGCATAGCCTGCTCCTCACTCGTCGAGCGCGTCGGCGCCGCACCGCGCCCGCGTCTCTGCAAGGTACCCGCCCGGAGACGAGCGCCCGGTCACCGCCTGATGCGGTATCGCGGCCGGCCACGTCTCGCGTCACCCGACGCCGGCAGCGGTTCAGTACCGGCCGGCGCGGCCCCGCCACGGTGGTACCGGACCTCGCCGAACCGATCTTGTTCGGTTACAGCGGCGTGGGCAGGTTGTGGATCAGCTCGACCGCCGCGGTGATCGCGCCGGGGTCGGTGTCGGGCAGCACGCCGTGGCCCAGGTTGAAGATGTGGCCGGTGGCACCGAGGGTGATCGCCTCGTCGGCCTCGTGGGCGATGCGGCGGATCTCCCGGTCGACGACCTCGCTGCCGGCGAACAGAACGGCCGGATCGAGATTGCCCTGCAACGCTTTTCCGGGTCCGACCCGGCGCGCCGCGGCGGTCAGCGGCACCCGCCAGTCGACGCCGACGACATCGGCTCCGGCCTCCCCCATCACGCCCAGCAGTTCACCGGTGCCGACTCCGAAATGAATGCGCGGCACACCGGCTTGCCCGATCTCGGCGAAGACCCGTTCCGAATGCGGCAGAACGAATTCCCGATACTGCGCCAGCGACAACGCGCCCGCCCACGAGTCGAACAATTGCACCGCGTCCACGCCGGCCGTGATCTGGGCGCGCAGGAATTCCACGGTGATATCGGTGAGCACACCGAGCAGCGCGTGCCAGGTCTGCGGATCGCCGAGCATGAGCGCCTTGGTCCGCTCGTGGTGGCGGCTCGGGCCGCCCTCCACCAGATAGGACGCGAGAGTGAAAGGGGCACCGGCGAATCCGATGAGCGGTGTCTCGCCGAGTTCATCGAGCAACAGGCGCACGCCGTCGGTGACCGCGCCGACCTCCTCGCGCCGCAGTCGCGGCAGCGCGCGCACATCGTCGACCGAACGCACCGGATTCGCGATGACCGGGCCCACGCCGGGCACGATATCGAGATCGATGCCGGCCGCCTTGAGCGGAACGACGATGTCGGAGAACAGGATTGCCGCGTCCACACCGTGACGGCGGACCGGCTGCATGGTGATCTCGCACACCAGCTCGGGGTCGAAGCACGACTCCAGCATCCCGATGCCCGCGCGCAGTTCGCGGTACTCGGGCAGTGACCGGCCTGCCTGCCGCATGAACCAGACGGGACGGCGGCCGGGTCCGGCGCCGGTGGCGGCGGCGAGGAACGGCGCATCGGGCAAGCGGCGGCGGGTTGGTGTGCTCATCCCCGCTATCGTATGCCGCCGCCGACCGCCTACCCGCGCGGCCGTCCCCGCCCGGTCACGGCGCCGTAGCGGCGCGCCTCCGCGTGCCGGACACCGGAGAGGTCTACCGTTCACAGTCGTGACACCGCTCGACTTCCGCGACGGCGCCGCACCGACCCCGGGCCCTGACAGCGAACCAGCCCAGTTTCGCGCCGCGGTCGATGCGATGGGCACCGCATCCGTCCATCCTCGGATCGAGCTCGCACCGATCCGGCCCCCACAACGCCTGGCACCCTATTCGTACGCCATCGGAGCCGAGGTCAAACATCCCGACACCAATGTCATCCCGGTCGATTCCGACGACGACGCCTTCGGCCGCCTGATCCTGCTGCACGACCCGAACGGGCACGAGGCCTGGCACGGGGTCTTCCGGTTGGTGGCCTACATCCAGGCCGATATCGATGCCGCGCTGGCCGGCGATCCGCTGCTGCCCGAGGTGGCCTGGAGCTGGCTGGTCGACGCCCTGGAATCGCGCGGCGAGGAGTTCACGGCCCTGGGTGGCACGGTGACCTCGACGAGTTCGGTCCGCTACGGCGATATCGCCGGACCTCCGCGCGCCTATCAACTGGAGTTGCGTGCCTCGTGGACGGTCGGTTCGCCCCAGCTGGCCCCGCACGTCGAGGCGTTCTGTGAGGTGCTCGCCTACGCCGCGGGCCTGCCCCCGGCCGGTATCACCCATTTGCGGCCGCATCCGCAGATTGCCGACGACCAGTTCTGAGCGACACGTAGAGTTCGGGCTATGCCCGAAGCCGACGAGTCCGACACCCTCGCGAGGACATCACAGCCACCGCAGCAGCCCACGCAGCACGACGCGGACAGCGCGGTTCCTCTGCTCGCCCCGGCCGACGGCATCCCCCCGGTTCTCGATTCCGCTCGCGAGATCGCCGATGCGGCCGCCGCGCTGGCCGCCGGTTCCGGCCCGCTGGCCGTCGACGCCGAACGCGCCTCCGGATTCCGCTACTCCAACCGGGCCTATCTGATCCAGCTGCGCCGGCGCGGCAGCGGAACCTTCCTCATCGATCCGATTCCGGATCCGGCCGCGGTGGACGCGTTGGCGGCGGTGATCAACGACCTGGAATGGGTACTGCATTCCGCCGACCAGGACCTGCCGTGTCTGGCCGAACTGGGGCTGCGACCGGCCCGGCTGTTCGACACCGAACTGGGTGGCCGGTTGGCCGGATTCGAGCGGGTCGGCTTGGCCGCCATGGTGGCGCGGCTGCTGGGCCGGGAACTGCGCAAGGGGCACGGCGCCGCCGACTGGTCGACCCGGCCGCTGCCGCAGGACTGGCTCAACTACGCGGCCCTGGACGTGGAACTGCTGGTCGAATTGCGCGACGAGGTCGCGGCCGTGCTGGCCGAACAGGGTAAAACCGACTGGGCCGCACAGGAATTCGACCATGTGCGCACCGCACGTCCCGCCCCGCCGAAGCCGGATCGCTGGCGGCGCACCTCGGGCATCCACACACTGCGGCGGGCGCGACAGCTCGCGACCGTGCGCGAATTGTGGACGGCCCGTGACGGTATCGCGCGCCATCGCGATGTGGCGCCGGCGCGGATCCTGCCGGATTCGGCGATCATCGCCGCGGCGCAGGCGGATCCGAAGACCGTTCCGCAGTTGCGCACGCTGCCGGTGTTCGGCGGACCGCGGCAGCGGCGATATTCGCGGGAATGGCTCAACGCGGTGGAACGTGCTCGCGCGCTACCGGATTCACAGTTGCCGCCGATGTCGCAACCGTTCGACGGCCCGCCACCGGTCAATCGCTGGGAGCGCCGCGATCCGGTCGCGGCCGCCCGTCTGGCCGCTGCCCGGGCCGCGATGAACGGGCTGTCGGACCGACACGCGGTGCCGGTGGAGAATCTGCTGACCCCGGATCTGCTGCGCCGGCTCTGCTGGGACGGCCTGCCCGAATTCCGTACCGGCACAACGCCGTCCGACCCGGCGGCGGCGATCGGCAAATATCTCGAAGCCGGCGGCGCCCGGGCCTGGCAGCGTGAACTGGCGGTTCCCGAGCTGACCGCGGCGTTGTTCCCGGGCTCGGATCAGTCCTCGTAGACCGGGGAGCGCCGGTCGCGGCGGGCGCGGATGGCCTCGTCGAAATTCTCGGTGGTCAGCCGCACATACAGTTGCGCCGTACCTTCGTGCTGCATATGTGATTCCAGGCTGCCGGCCTCCATCCCGCTCCACAGCATGCGCTTGGTGAGCTCGGTGCCCACCCGGCTGTAGCCGATGATGCGTTCGGCCAGTTCGTAACACGTGTCGAGGAGTTTGTCGGCGGCGACCGTGCGGGAGACCAGACCGATCCGCTCGGCCTCGGCGGCGTCGATATCGCGGCCCGACAGCATGATCTCGAAGGCCCGGGAGGCGCCGATCGCGCGCGGCAACAGATAACTGATGCCAAGCTCGGCCGAGGTCAGGCCGTTGTTGATGCCGGCGGCGCGGAAATAGGCCTGCTCCGACGCGATGCGGATATCGGTGGCCATGCTCAAGCAGAATCCACCGCCGATCGCGGCCCCGTTGATCGCCGCGATCACCGGCTGATGCATGCGCCGCAGCGTGGTCATCACGTTGTCGAGCAGGTCCATCGAACGCCGCGCCACGGTGGTGCGGGTGAGGCCCTCGATATTCGGCACCCGGCCGGGGCCTTGCAGATCGGCGCCGGAGCAGAAGCCGTGACCCGCTCCGGTGAGCACGACGACGCGGACGTCGTTGTCGGCGGCCACCGATTCGAGCGTTTCCCGCAGCGGGATCATCACATCGAACGCCATGGCGTTCATGCGTTCGGGCCGGTTCAGGGTGACCAGCGCGATCTGCGGGCGAGGCTTCTCGACGAGCACGAACGACATGCGGACTCCTACCGGCGACGAAAACTGTAACCGGTTTCAGAATCTACACCGCGCCACCGGTCAGCCACCGGGTAACGCGCTCGGCGATGTTCTCGGCCGTCAGGCCCAGCTCCTGATGGATCTGGGCACGCGAGCTGTGCTCCAGGAACTGCTGCGGCACGCCGAGTTCGCGGGTCGGCACGTCGAGTCCGGAATCACGCAGCCGTGCCGAGACGGTGCAGCCGATACCGCCGTGCAGGCCACCGTCCTCCACGGTGACCACCATGCGATAGTTCTCGGCCAGTTTGACGACGGTGTCGGAGACCGGCAGCACCCAGCGCGGGTCCACCACCGTCACCGAAATTCCTCGGTCCGCCAGCAGATCCGCCGCGGCGACCGCGGTGGCGCCGAGCGCCCCGACCGCCACGAGCAGGACGTCACCGCGCACCGCCTGCGCCGAGGACCCTTCCGGCCTCCGCAGCACGTCGACGCCGTCGAGCCGTTCCAGCGCCGAAACCTCCTCGACGACAGGGCCTTTCGGAAAACGCAGCGCGGTCGGCCCGTCGGCGACGGCCAGCGCCTCGGCCAGTTCCTCGCGCAGGGTCACCGCATCGCGCGGAGCGGCGACGCGAATACCGGGCACGATGCCCAGCACCGACAGATCCCACATGCCGTTGTGGCTGGCGCCGTCGTCACCGGTGATACCGGCGCGGTCGAGCACCAGTGTCACCGGCAGTTTCAGCAGCGCCACATCCATCAGCAGTTGATCGAAGGCGCGGTTGAGGAAGGTCGAATAGATCGCGACCACCGGATGCAGGCCGCCCAGCGCCAATCCGGCGGCGGAGGTCATCGCATGCTGTTCGGCGATTCCCACATCGAACAATCGGTCGGGGAAGCGCTCACCGAACGGCGCCAGCCCCGTCGGACCCGACATGGCGGCGGTGAGGGCGACGATATCGTCGCGCTGTTCACCGTGACGGATCAGTTCCTCGGAGAACACCGACGTCCACCCGACGGTCTTGCCGCCGGTCGGCTGTCCGGTCTCGGGGTCGATGGCGCCGATGGAATGCATCTGGTCGGCGACGTGGTCGACCGCGGGCTGATATCCGCGGCCCTTGAGCGTCACCGCGTGCACCACGACCGGACCGCCGAAATCCTTGGCGCGCCGCAACGCGGCCTCGAGCGCCACCGGATCGTGCCCGTCCACCGGGCCGACGTATTTGAGTCCCAGATCGCTGAACAGCTCCTGCGGAGCGACCGCGTCCTTGATGCCGGCCTTGAGCGCGTGCAGCATCGAATACGCCGAGCTGCCGACGCGCGGAATGCCCTGGACGAACCGTTTGGTGGCGTCGAGCGCCTGTTCGTAGGCCGGTTGCATGCGCAGCGCGGTCAGCCGGTCGGCCAACCCGCCGATGGTCGGCGAATACGAGCGGCCGTTGTCGTTCACCACGACGATCAGGGACCGATCCTGACCGGCGGCGATATTGTTCAACGCCTCCCAGCACATACCGCCGGTGAGCGCGCCGTCCCCGACGACGGCGACCACATGGCGATCCTGCCCGGTCAGCGCGAAGGCCTTGGCCAGACCGTCGGCATACGACAGCGAGGCCGAGGCATGGGAGGACTCCACCCAGTCGTGCTCGCTCTCGGCGCGGCTCGGATATCCGGACAGCCCGCCGTGTTTGCGCAGCCGATCGAATCCGTCCTTGCGGCCGGTGAGGATCTTGTGCACGTAGGCCTGGTGCCCGGTGTCGAAGATGATCGGATCGGCCGGGGAGTCGAAGACCCGATGCAGGGCGATGGTCAATTCCACCACCCCCAGGTTCGGACCCAGATGGCCGCCGGTGACCGCTACTTTGCGGACCAGGAACTCCCGAATCTCCTCGGCCAGTTCGCGCAGCTGCGGCACCGTCAGCCGGCGCAGGTCCTCGGGCGTATCGACCCGGGAAAGAACTCCCACCGTTCTCGCTCCCTCTCCGTGGCTCGTCTGTCTGGAACAGTCTACGGAGCCGCATCCGGGCCCGACGACGGGAACGACCGGCGAGCTGCGACATCCGATCTCGGTGTGAGGCTCGACATAGATCAACCGCATTACAGTGGGTGACTGCCCGTCCCGCCCGCAGGAAGGACGATATGACCGTCGAGCAGCAACGAGCCGACTCTTCGGCGCGGCAGCGACACGCCACCGTGACCACATTCGGTCACGGTGTGGCGACCGCGACGCCCGACCGGATGCAGGTATCGATCTCGATCGAGACGCGCGCCGAGGCGGTGGCCGTCGCCTACGGCCGGGCAGGCGAACGCACCGCCGCGGTCACCGGCGCACTGCGCGCCGACGGGGTGGCAACGAGCGATATCGCCACCACCGGCTTGTCCGTACGGACCGAGACGACCTGGACCGAGAACGAGGGCACGCGGATCACCGGTTACGTCGCGACCACGTCGCTGACGGTCAGCCTGCGCATCCCCGGCGCTCCCACCGCGTCCGCGGCCGACCTCGGTACCACGGCCCGTCCCGATGCGACCGCACCGGCCGATCCCGCCGCCGTCATCGCCCGTGCCGTCGAGGCCGGGGGCGACGACGTGCGACTGGGCGGGTTGAACCTGGCTGTCGCCGACCGCGCCGACCTGCTGATCCGAGCCCGCGAGGCGGCATGGGACGACGCCCTCGACCGCGCCCGCCGCTACGCCGCACGCGCCGGCCGCAGCCTCGGATCTGTCCTCGAGATCACCGAAAACGCCGCGGGCACACCGGAACCCCGCGGCGACATCCGATTCGTGGCCGCTCGTTCGGCCGCCCCCGGCGCCCCGGTCCCCGTCGAATACGGCGAACACGAGGTCACAGCCGACCTGCGGGCCACCTGGCACTTGGCCTAGAGCAGCGACGTCGCCGTTACGCCCGTTCGAGCAGCGCCAGACACTCCACATGGTGTGTTGCGGGAAAGGCGTCGAACGCGCGCAGTTCACGCACCCGGTACCCCGCCTCGTGGTAGAGACCCACGTCGCGGGCGAAAGCGGCTGGGTCGCAACCGATATGAACGATGCGCGCGGGCGCGGCGGCAGTGAGCGGGGTGACGACCTGTTTTCCGGCGCCCGCACGGGGCGGGTCGAGGACGACGACCTGCGGGGCGCGGTCCTGGGTGGCGATCCAGCGTTCCACCCGATCGGCATGCAGATCGACGGCGGGGAGATCGCGCAGCGCGGCGGCGCCGTCCGCGACCGCCGAGCGGGCGGATTCGACGCCGAACACCGATCCGCGTGGTCCCGCCTGCTCGGCCAGCCGGGCCGCGAAAACCCCTACGCCGCAATACAAGTCCCAGGCAGTGGAGCCGGGATCGAGATCCGCCCAGTCGGCCACCACATCGGAATAACGTTGCGCCGCATCGCGATGCGGCTGCCAGAACCCGGTCGCCGAGACGTCCCAACGGCGGCCCGCCACGTATTGGACGGCCCGTCCGCTGCCGGACATCACCCGCTCGCGGCGGCGGGCATGGGCCGCGGCACGGCGGGCGGCGGTGGCACGACGGTCGCCCCCTCGGCGCGGCGGCGTGGCCGGCGGGGCGAGTTCCACCACATGCCGCATACCGTCGGCGTCCACCGCGATCACCAGTTCCGCACCGGGCGTCCACCTGCTCTCGGCGATGCCGTCCACCGCACCCGAAACCGGTTGCGGGCAGCGCAGATCCGCGATCACCTCACTACTGCGATGACGATGCACACCCGCCCGGCCTTCGACGTCCACCACCAACCGGACGCGGGTCCGCCACCCGGTTTCGGGCATTTCACCGGATCGCTCGGGAGCCGCTCCCCCCACGGGCGTCTCGTCGCCGAGGCCGAGCGGCAGCGGTTCCACCACGATGTCGGTGTCCCAGTGGGCGAGGCGCTGCAACTGCTCGCGCACCACCGCCGCCTTCAGTCCACGCTGGGCTTCGGGGGTGGCGAAGGCGAAATCGCAGCAGCCGGCGCCGCCGGGACCGGAGACCGGGCAGTTCGGCGCCACGCGGTCCGGGGAAGGCTCCAGGATCTCGATGGCCTCGGCGCGGCAGAACGAGCCGCCGCGGTCCTCGGTCACCCGGGCTCGCACCAGCTCACCGGGCAGACCGTGACGGACGAACAGCACCCGGCCCTCGTGCCGGGCGACACAGAAACCACCGTGGCCGGGTGGTCCCAGCCGCACCTGCAGTGTGCGTCCGGACCAGTCCGGCCCGGCACTCACGAACGATCCTCGTAGCCGCGGCGAACCGCGCCGGGTGCGTTGACCACTTCGGGACGGCGCGCCTTGGCCGACGAACTCAACTGCCACGGCACACTCGTCACCATCACACCCGGCTCGAACAGCAGCCGGCCCTTGAGCCGCAGCGCACTCTGGTTGTGCAGCAACTGCTCCCACCAATGGCCGACCACGTATTCGGGGATGAACACCGTCACCACGTCGCGCGGCGAATCCTTGCGCACCCGCTTGACGTAATCCACCACGGGCTTGGTGATTTCACGGTAGGGCGATTCGATCACCTTGAGCGGCACCGGAATATCGCTGTCGGCCCACTCCCGCACCAGCGCCCGGGTGTCGGGTTCGTCGACGTTGACGGTGACCGCCTCCAACGTGTCCGGCCGGGTGGCCCGGGCATAGGCGAGCGCGCGGCGCGTCGGCAGATGCAGTTTCGACACCAGCACGATCGAATGGGTGCGGCTGGGCAGCACCCCGGTGAACTCCTGTTCCTCGAGTTCGCGCCCGACCGTGTCGTAGTGGCGGCGGATCAGCCGCATCAGGCCGAAGATCGCGGCCATGGTGACGATCGCGATCCAGGCGCCGGCGAGGAACTTCGTGATGAGCACGATGATCAGCACGGCGCCGGTCATGGTCAGGCCGATCGCGTTGATCACCCGCGAGCGCAGCATCCGCCGGCGCACCGCCGGATCGGTTTCGGTGCGCAGCAGCCGCGTCCAGTGCCGCAGCATGCCGGTCTGGCTCAGCACGAACGAGACGAACACGCCGACGATGTAGAGCTGGATCAGCCGGGTCACCTCGGCGCCGAACAGCACCACGAACGCGATCGCGGCGCCGGACAGGAACAGGATGCCGTTGCTGAACGCCAGCCGGTCGCCGCGGGTGTGCAACTGCCGGGGCAGGAACCGGTCCTGCGCGAGAATCGAGCCGAGCACCGGGAAGCCGTTGAACGCGGTGTTCGCGGCCAGCACCAGGATCAGCGCGGTGACGATGGTGATGTAGAAGAAGCCGGCCGGAAAGCCGGAGAAGATCGAGTCGGCGAGCTGCGCGATGAGCGTCTTCTGCTCGTAGCCCGGTGGCGCGCCCACCAGATCCGCCTTGTCCGCGGCGAAGACGACGCCCAGTTTGCGCGCCATGAGGATGATCCCCATCAACAGGGTGATCGCGATGGCGCCGAGCATCAGCAGTGTGGTGGCGGCGTTGCGGGATTTCGGTTTGCGGAAGGCCGGCACGCCGTTGCTGATCGCCTCCACACCGGTCAGCGCCGCACATCCGGAGGAGAACGCCCGCGCTATCAGGAAGGCGAAGGCGATGCCCTGCAGATGCGACTCGTTGCCGTTGAGGCTGAATCCGGACGATTCGGCATGCAGATCGTCGCCGAAGACGAAGATCCGCACCACGCCCCAGGCCAGCATCAGGAAGACACCGATCATGAAGCCGTAGGTGGGAATCGAGAACGCGGTGCCCGATTCCCGCACGCCGCGCAGATTCACCGCGGTCAGCAGCACGATCGCCGCCACCGCGAACAGCACTTTGTGGGTGGCCACGAACGGCACGGCGGAACCGATGTTCGACGCGGCCGAGGAAATGGAGACCGCGACGGTGAGCACATAGTCGACGAGCAGCGCGCTGCCCACGGTGAGCCCGGCCATCGGGCCGAGATTGACGGTGGCGACCTCGTAGTCGCCGCCACCGGACGGATAGGCGTGCACGTTCTGGCGATAACTGGCGACCACGACCGCCATCACGGCCGCCACCGCCAGCCCGATCCACGGCGTATAGACGTAGGCGGACAGGCCGGCCGTGGAGAGCACGAGGAAGATCTCCTCGGGCGCGTACGCCACCGACGACAGGGCGTCGGAGGCGAAGACGGGCAGCGCGATCCGCTTGGGCAGCAGGGTATGTCCCAGGGAATCGCTACGGAAAGGGCGGCCGACCACCATACGCTTGACGGCCGTCGTCAACTTGGACACTCGGCACAGCATAAGGGCACGGCCTCGAGGGGCATAGCGGGCGGTTCACTCGCGTTTCGGTGCCGGCGAATGGGGGAACGTGCTGCGGGGAACCGTCAACGGGTACGGTTCCCCCGAGAGGGAACCAGACCGCACACCACGGTTTTCGGCGGAATTGGGGTTGACACGGTGTACGTAGTGATCATGGGGTGCGGCCGAGTCGGCTCCGCATTGGCGCGCGCCCTGGTCCGGATCGGCCATGAGGTAGCCGTGATCGACCGGGATCCGGGCGCATTCCTGCGCCTGGGCAAGGATTTTCCCGGTGAGCGGGTCACCGGCGTCGGCTTCGATCGTGGAGTGCTGACCCGCGCGGGCATCGAGCGCGCCGGGGCGTTCGCCGCGGTGTCCAACGGCGACAACTCCAACATCATCTCCGCGCGCGTCGCCCGCGAGACCTTCGGCGTCGAACGGGTGGTGGCCCGCATCTACGACGCCAAACGCGCGGCGGTCTACGAGCGGCTCGGCATCCCGACCATCGCCACCGTGCCGTGGACCACCGACCGGTTCCTGCGCACACTCACCGGCGACGAAACCACCGCCACCTGGCGCGATCCCACCGGCACCGGCTCGGTCACCGAACTCGTCCTGCACGAGGACTGGTACGGGCGTACCGTGCGTGATCTGGAGGATGCGGTGCCGGTGCGGGTGGCCTTCCTGGTCCGCTTCGGGCAGGCACTGCTGCCCACCAGCAAAACGGTGCTGCAGGCCGACGACGCGGTCTACATCGCCGCCGTCTCCGACAAGGTCGGCGAGGCCGTCGCCGTCGCCGCCACCGCACCGTCGAGCGAGGACAAGTCGTGAACGTAGTGATCGCGGGAGCAGGCGCTGTCGGCCGCTCCATCGCCCAGGAATTGCTGCGGGGCGGGCATCGGGTGACCCTGCTCGAGCGGCGGCTCGACCACATCGACCCGACGGTCGCGCCCTCGGCCACCTGGATGCACGGCGACGCATGCGAACTCGAACTGCTCGAGGAAGCGGGCCTGCAGGACTACGAGGTGGTGATCGCGGCCACCGGCGACGACAAGGCGAATCTCGTGTTCAGCCTGCTCGCCAAGACCGAATTCGGGGTGCGCCGGGTGGTCGCGCGCGTCAACGATCCGCGCAACGAATGGCTGTTCGACGGTTCCTGGGGTGTGGACGTCGCCGTCTCGACACCGCGGCTGCTGGCCTCGCTGGCCGAGGAGGCGGTCTCGGTCGGCGACCTGGTCCGGCTGATGACGCTGCGTCAGGGCCAGGCGAATCTGGTCGAGATCACCCTGCCCACCGATACCGCGCTGGCCGGTCGCGCGGTCCGCACGCTCTCGCTGCCCCGCGACGTCGCCCTGGTGACGATCCTGCGCGGCGGCCGGGTGATCGTCCCGCAGCCCGACGATCCGCTGGAGGGCGAGGACGAGCTGCTGTTCGTGTCCACGGTGGAGGCCGAGGACGAACTGCGCCGCAGCCTGGCCACGGAACCGGCGGGCGCGGCGCCCACCGGCGCGCAGCCGCACACCTCGATCTGAGCTTCGCTCAAGCGCTTTCGGGGACGAGTTGCGCGCGCAGTTTGGTCAGCGCGCGATGCTGCATCACCCGGACCACGCCGGGACTCGTGCCGATCGCCTCGGCGGTCTGCGCGGCCGTCCAGCCGAGCACGATCCGCATCACCAGCACCTCGCGATGGGCGGGCGCGAGGATCTTCATCAGCTCGCGCGTGGCCTGGCGGCGCTCCAGATTGAGCGCCAGCTCCTCGGGTCCCGGTGCGGTGGAGGCGCTGTCGGGGAATTCGGCCACCGGATAGGACGGGTGCTGCTGGGCGCGGCGGAACGCGTCGGCCACCTTGTTCGCGGAGATGCCGTAGACGAAGGCCAGAAACGACTTTCCCTGATCGCGGTAGCGAGGAATCGCGGTGACGGTCGCGATGCAGATCTCCTGCGCGATGTCGTCGGCGGTGACGTGCGGATTGTTACTGCTTCCGACGCGCGCGGCGCAATAGCGGCGTACCAGGGGATGCACGATGCGGATGATCTCGGTGACCGCGCGCTGATCGCCCGCGGCGGCCGGCCCGATCAGGCGGTCCAGTTCGGCGGCGGCGCGGCGGCTGTCGGAACCCACGGGCGCCGATCTCGGTGACCGCACCCCCGCACCCTTCGCCGGACCGAGTGCCGTCACCGTGTTGTTCTCGGTATCCACCGGGGATCCTCTCGCCGATCGCTACTGACAAACACGATCGTGCGCCGAATCCGGTTCGCGGAATAGATACCCCAGGGGTGGGTTCACCCCACCCCATCGTTGTATGCCCCCAGAATCGGGGGCACAAGCCGACTTCGAGTCGGTTCGGTCCGCCGGTCGAACGTCCGGCGCGTTACTCGGTGGCCGAGGAGACCGGCATATGGCCGGCGCGGCGCACCGCCCACACCGTGACCAGCAGGGCGACCGCGGTCAAGGGCCAGCCCATCGCGATGCGGGCGGCGGCCAGCCAGCCGGTGCTGTCGGTGTCGTAGAAGTGGTTCTGCACCAGATAGCGGGCGCCGAAGACGACCACCCACACCACCGTGGCCAGATCGTAGAGTCGCATCGCGCGCCGATCCGAACGCCAGCTGTGGCCGTGGCCGTTGAGCACTCCCCAGATCACCCCGGCCAGCGGCCAGCGCACCAGCAGCGACACCAGGAAGACTCCGGCGTAGACCAGGCTCGCCCAGATACCGAAGAGGAAGTATCCCTTCGCCGCGCCGGTGCGGTGGGCGATGAAGGCACAGACCGCGACCCCGATGAATCCGGATATCGCGGGCTGGATCGGCGAACGGCGGATCAGCCGCCAGACCAGGACACCGGCGGCGGTGGCCAGCGCCGTCCAGATGGCGGCCGTCAGACCCCACAGCGTGTTCGCGGGGACGAACACCACCACCGGCAGCGTGGAATAGATCAGTCCGCTGATACCGCCGAGTTGCTCGAGCAGCGTCTGCTGGATCTCTTCCTCGCGGTCCTCGCCGGTGTAGGCATGGCCGTCCTCGCCGGCGGCCGGATGCCGGGCCGGGGATTCGCCGTCGGACTCACGCAGGCGGTGACGGCCGCGCCCCGCAACGGGGTTCGCGCGGAGTCCGGCCACGGCGGCCGGGTCGGCGCCCTCGTCGTTGTGGGGTATCGGCATACGTCAGGAATTCTCGCGGAGTTCGTAGTAGGGGTTGTACATCACCTTGTCGCCATCGCGTTCACCGATGCGACCACGGACCAGGATACGGCGTCCCGATTCGACACCGGGTATGCGGCGCCTGCCGATCCACACCAGTGTCACCGCATCCGTGCCGTCGAAGAATTCGGCCTCCACCGAAGCGCTGGCCGACTTCGGACACGCCTCCACACTGCGCAATCGCCCCAGCATGGTGACCTCTTCGCCACGTCGGCATTCCGCCGCCCTGCACGCGCCCGACGCTTCGGAGGTCTCCGCCAGCTCCTCCGCATCGAGGACGTCGAGATCGGCCGTCAGACGACGCCCCAGACGCCGGAAATAACCGCTGTCGGGTCCCACCTTGCCCGTGGCACCGGAACCCGCCTTGTTTCCGCCTGTGAAAGGCATCTTGCAACACTTCCTGCACTACAGACGGCGTGGGTCACACGTCGTCGGTTTCCCACACGACCGGCTGATGGGCCGTACACCGCCACTGTAGATGCACCCGGACACCCTCGCTACGGGAGCCCGGTACCACCGAGACGGCGCTGACCGCACCGTTTGCTGGGTTCCCCGCCGATCCGCGCGCGAACCCTCGGATTCGAGTGGTCGAGAACACGTTTTCCGAGCCTCGCGAGGCGGGCTCGGCCGGCTTACCGGCTAGGCTGCGGCCCGTGTCAGAGCTACCCCGTTCCGGCGGCCCGCGCCCGGCTGTCGTCGTCGCCCTGCCGGGGACCGGATCCGACGCCGACTTCGCCCGGCGCGCGTTCGAACCCGCCTGTGCCGCAATCGATCTGCCGTTCGTCGCGGTGGAACCGGATCCGCGGGCCGTGGTCGCGAGCTGCCGGGCGGCGCTCGACGAGGCGGCCCGCACCGGGCCGGTGCTCGCCGCGGGGATCTCGCTGGGCGCCGCGATCGCGGTGGAATGGGCCGCCGCCCACCCGGAATCGGCGGTCGGTGTGGTCGCGGCCCTGCCGGCGTGGACCGGCTCCGACATCACCGGGTGCCCGGCGGCCCTGAGCGCGGCGACCACGGCGGCTCAGCTGCGCGCCGACGGCCTGGAGCCGGTGATCGAACGGATGCGGGCGGGCAGCCCGGCCTGGCTGGGACGGGCGCTGACCCAGTCGTGGCGCACCCACTGGCCCGATCTGCCGTGGGCACTGGAAGAGGCCGCCACCTATACCTGGCCGGACACGAAACTGCTTGCGGCACTGCGGGTTCCGACCGCGATCGTGGGCGCGATCGATGATCCGGTGCATCCGCTGACCGTCGCCGAACAGTGGTACGAGCTGATCCCGCAGGCGCGCATCCACCGCATCACCCTCGACGAACTCGGCGCCGATCCGGGGATTCTCGGTGCCCGGGGCATCCCCGGCCTGATCGCGCCCCGACAGCAGGCGTGACGGCCGCCGGGCGCCCGCACTACCGCGGGCGCCCGGCGCCGATCAGTTGCGACCGAGTTGCTGCATCGCCGAACCTTCGGCGCCGCGGCGCGGTCCCTGCTGTTCGGCGGTGACCACGGGGAAGGTGCCCGTCGCGGCCGCCTCGGCCGCGGCCGCCTGCGCGGCCAGCGCCTGCTGCTGCGCCTCGACCTGCTGCTGATGCGCGGCGATCAACTGGTCGGCGAGTTCCTGCGGCAGCACCACCGGCAGCGGTTCCCGCACCGGCATCGGCTCGTCGCCGCGACGCACGACGGTTTCGGCGAGGATCGCGCGGGCCGCCTCGACCAGCGGGCCGCCCTCGTCGGCGGCGCCCGACGGCCCCGCCGCCACCAGCCGGACCATCCAGCGATAGCCGTCGACGCCGATGAAACGCAGATCGGCGCCCTCGGTCACCGCGTGCAGTTCGCGGCCCCACGGCCCGGTCTGCACCGAGACCTGCGCGCCGTCGGCCCGCAGCGATTCCGCCAGGTCCGCGGCGACGGTTCGCCACTGCCCCGGCGACTTCGGTGCCGCGTAGGCGGCCACGGTGAGACGTCCGTGCGGGGTCGCCAGATGGACCGCCTGCGGCGTGCCGTCCGGCGTCATCTCCACCTGCAACTGACCGCCGTCGGGGACCGGGAGCAGCACCGAACCCAGATCGAGATGCTGATCGGAGATCTCGGCGAGGATCTCGGACACCTCTTCATAATCGAAGGGGCCGGTCCGCGGCGCGGAATCCTCGGTCTGGCCGTCCTCGTCGTCATAGTCGTCGGCGTCGTACTCGTCGTCGTAGTCGGAGTAGTCAGCATCGGAGTAGTCGGCATCGGAGTAGTCGGCGTGGTACTCGTCGGCGCCGTGATCGAGGGGTTCGGCGTCGTAGCCGTCGTCCTCGGCGTACGCCTCCGCACCGGCATAGGCGGAACCGTCCGCGTAGCCGGGCGTTCCGGCGGGCTCCTCGGCGTAGGCATCGGCGTAACCGGGAGTCTCGGCGTACGCGTCGCCCGGGTGTGCCGCGGCCGGCTGCCGGTAGGGGTCGGCAGCGGCGAAACCGCCTGTGGCCGGGCCGGATTCGGCGGGATCGTAGCCGTGGTCGGCGTAGGGGTGCGGCACCGCCGCACGCGGCTGCGCGGGCTCGCGATAGCCGGCGTCGACATCCGCGGGACGATGGCGCCCCCGCTGCGGATGGCCGTAGTCGGCGTCGCCGGAATCCGGGCGCTGGTGCGCGGGCACCACGGGGTGCCGGCCGGTAGCCGTCGGCGCGGGCGCCCCCATCGGCTCCTGCCTGCGCCGCGGCGGAGGCGGAGCTCCTGGCGGCGGGCTCGCCGGAGCCGGCCTCCCGCCCGGCAGCGAACCCGGACCCGGCGCCGGACGTCCCGGGCCGGGACCAGCGGGAAGGCGTGGGACCGAGCCCGTCGGGGGGCCTGCCGAGTTCGGGCCGGGCGGAATCCGCCGGACCGCTCCCGTCACCGGCCCTACCGGTCCGGGCGCCGCGCCGGGAAGCCGCGGCACCGCACCCGTGCCTTCCGGCCCCGGAGGATTGCGCCACGTCGGGCCCGTACCGGCCGACGGGCCGGGAATACGCGGCACCGCACCGGTGTCGCGCGGTCCGCCGGGAATCCGCGGCGTGGCCCCCGTGCCGGCCGGACCACCCGGAATCCGCGGCGTCGCACCGGTTCCCGCCGGACCGCCGGGAACGCGCCGGGTCGCACCGCTACCGATCGGGCCGCCGGGGACACGCGGGGTCGCACCGGTGCCGGCCGGGCCGGGAATACGCGGCATCGCGCCCGTACCCGCCGGGCCGTCGGGTACGCGCGGGATCGCACCCGTGCCGCCCGCGTGCCGCGGAGGCAGCGGGCCGGGCGGAATCCGTGGAATGGGCCCGGTGTCGTCCATATCTCCGTGCGCCGGCGGCAGATCCGGCCGCGGTCCGCCCGGCGCTCGCCGCGGCGGACGGACCGGCACTTCACCGTGCGACGGAGTACCGGGGCGCGCCGGAACTCGCGCGTGCGTGCCCGTCTCGTACGGGTCCGGTCGCGCGCCGGGATACGGCGGAGGCACCGGTCGGCCGGGCGACCCGTATCCGGGCGGAGTCATCTCGGGGTCCGGCTCCGCGCGGCCGTGCCGCCCCCCGGTGCGCCCGCGCGGGTACTCCGGCTCGGAATAGCCGGTGGCGTAGCCGGATTCGCCGTACTCTCCCCCGTCCCCCAGATCCGGTGCCCGGTGGGTCCCGGTCCGGTAGCCGCCCTCGGCGTATCCCTCGCCGTAATAGGAATCGCCGTAGTCGGTGTCGTCCCGCTCGGAGTCATGATCGGATCGATGATCTCCACGGCCGAACATGTTCATACCTCCCCTCCGGCGCGGCCCACCCCGCCGGATTGCGGCGACAGACTGTGGTGTCCGCCGCTCGACCCGTAACCGCCTGCGCCGCGCGATGTCTCGTCGAGCTGGTCGACCTCCACGAAATCCACCAGTTCCACACGCTGCACCAGCAATTGTGCGATCCGATCGCCGCGACGCAACTGAATCGCCGTACGCGGGTCGTGATTGATCAGGCAGACCTTGATCTCACCCCGGTAGCCGGCATCGACCGTGCCGGGCGTGTTGACGACGGACAGCCCCGTCTTGGCGGCCAGTCCCGACCGGGGATGAATGAGGCCGACGGTGCCCACCGGCAACGCGACGGCGATGCCGGTACCGACGAGCACCCGCTCGCCAGGCTCCAGGATGACGTCTTCGGTGGTGCACAAATCCACTCCGGCATCGCCCGGGTGCGCACGCGTGGGCACCGGGACGCCGGGATCGAGCCGCAGCAGAGGTATGGGTGCATTTCCGGTCACGTCCAGCGAGCCTACGCGTCCGGCGGCCGGGCCGTGGGAGCGCCGGGCCCCGATGTGGCGGCAACGATCGACGGCGGTCGCGGACCGCGCGCAGCGGCTCCCGCCGACAGCGAATATGTCGGCCTGACCTAGCATGATGTGGTGTCCGACCAGTCCCCCGCAGTACCTCCCCACGAGTCTCCGGCGCGCGCGCACGCCGACGCCCCCGCCCCGGTCTACTCCGAACGGCTGTGGGTCCCGCTGTGGTGGTGGCCGGTGGCGCTGGCGGTGACCGGCCTGCTTGCCGCCGAAATCCACATGGGCGCGCCGGGGATCCGGGCGTGGCTGCCGTACGTGCTGCTGTTCCCGGTACCCGTCTGGGCGTTGGTATGGATGAGCCGCCATCGCGTGGAGGTGGCGCCGGATGCCGACGGCATCCTCGAATTGCGCGCGGACCGGGCCCACCTACCGGTAACGTATGTATCCCGGGCGGTGGCGGTGCCGGCCAGCGCGAAGAGCGCGGCGCTGGGTCGTCAGCTCGACCCGGCCGCGTTCGTCCAGCATCGTCCGTGGATCGGGCCGATGGTCCTGCTCGTCCTCGACGATCCGGACGACCCCGCTCCGTACTGGCTGATCAGCACGCGTAAACCCGAACAGGTGCTGGCCGCGCTCGGCGTACCGAGCGCGGGCTGACGGGACCTGCCGGGCTGTTTGTCGTCGTTTCTTCTGCTACCCGCGGAACGAATCCGCTGCGGCCGCACGGACCCGCTCAGGCAGCGCAATCCATGCAGATCATCTGCCCGCCGGCCTCGCTGGCGAGTCTGCTGCGGTGATGAACCAGGAAGCAGCTCGAGCAGGTGAACTCGTCGGCCTGTTTCGGGATCACCCGGACCGAGAGCACCTCCTCGGACAGATCCGCGCCGGGAAGCTCGAACGACTCCGCGGTATCGGATTCGTCGATATCCACGACGGCGGACGCGGCCTCGTTGCGACGAGCCTTCAGCTCCTCGAGCGAGTCCTCCGACACTTCATCGGATTCACTGCGCCTAGGTGCGTCATAGTCGGTTGCCATGTCGTCTTCCCCTCGTCCTTACTCCGTATATCCCGGACCGGCTCCGCCGAACGTCGATCCCTGTCGGAATCGCCCGGCGATGCCGCCCCGCCGTGGTGTACGTCACGTGTACACCGCTCGCCGCCCGGCCGGATCACCCTGACCCATACCGGATCGCGCTCGGTCAACGCAGGACATGCCCTGGTTGTTCCCGAAATCGCTTCCCTGATTCACATCAGCCGATTCGTATCGGGCCGCCAGACAATAGCGGACGCCGGGGCAAAAGTCGCAATCAAAACTCGAGCGAGTCGAAACCGACGGGTAATCGTCACTGCGACCGCACGGGTGTGGCGATACGCCACCGCTTCGTGCCCGGCGGTTCCCTGGCCCGTGACCCGATCGCGATCCCCGCGGCTCCGCCGATCGTTACGATCCCGATATCCGCCGCGGCCGCAACTGCCGATTTCCACCGCGGCGGTAGCCACTTTCCCGCTGTCCCGGTAGCCCCTGTTCCCGCGATGCCGCCCCGCGAATCGGCGCGCAGGTGTCCGCGTGCGCGACCGCGGCCCGCCAACTCGTAAGGTGTGCGTGTGGTTTCACTGATCACCGAAGGCAGCGCGGTCGACAACAAGGGCCGTCCGTTCCTGCGGCGCCGCTACCAGCCGTGGGTCGCACTCATCGCGGTTCTCGCCCTCATCTGCGCAATCGTGTGGATCAAGGCACTGACCACCGCCGACACCGCCCATACCGCGATGGCCTGCAATTCGCCGGCCCCCGCGGCGTCGGATCCGAACGCCCCGCAGCCCGCGCCGCTGGGCGAGGTGGTCTCCCCGTCGCGGCTGCACGATGTGGAGCCGGCGCCGCTGGCTCAGGCGAAGGTGCGCGTGCTCAACGGTTCCGGCCAGCGCGGCCTGGCCGAGCACATCGCGTCGAAACTCGGTGACTACGGCTTCGCCAGCCCGCCGGCCCCGGTCTTCGGCAACGATCCGGTCTACCTGAGCGGCGACCTGGTGTGCACCGGTCAGATCCGCTACGGCGTGAGCGGGCGCCCCGCCGCGGCCGCGGTCCAGCTCGTCGCGCCGTGCGCCGAGCTGATCGAGGACCAGCGCACCGACGACACGGTCGACCTGGCCCTGGGCACGCTGTTCGGCAACGATCTGCAGCCGAGCACCGATGCCGAGGAAGTGCTGCGCGCCCTGAAGAACCCGGCCCCGAACGGCCCGGACGTCGATTCGGCGCTGCTGCAGGCCGCCCGCACCGCCCGCTGCTGAGCCGCGCTCACTCCTCCGGGATGGGGGCGGCGATACCGAGCCGGTCGAAGAGTTCGGCGAGCTCATCAGCGATGCCCGCGGCGGCGGCCACGGTCAGCGCCCCCTGCGCACCGGTGGAGTCCGCCCCGGGCAGCCGCAGCACCGCGCCCGCCTCGGCCGCGATCAGCGCGCCGGCGGCCCAGTCCCAGGGATTGAGGCCGTGCTCGTAGTGGGCGTCCACGCGGCCCGCCGCCACCATGCACAGGTCGAGGGCCGCCGAGCCGATCCGGCGGATGTCGCGGACTTTCGGCAGCAACCGCGCCACCAGTTCGCCCTGCCTTTCCCGCCGCGCCGCTCCGTAGCCGAAGCCGGTGGCCACCAGGGCCAGCCGCACCGAGTCGATATCGTTGCAGCGCAATGCGATCGGCTCGCCGTCGCGGCCGGACACGGTGGCGCCCGCGCCCAGTCCGGCGCTGTAGGTGAGCTCCCGGGCCACGTCGACGACCGCACCGGCCAGGGAGCGGCCACCGCGCATCGCGGCCACCGATACCGCATAGGCCGGGATGCCGTACACGAAGTTGACCGTGCCGTCGATCGGATCGACCACCCACACGATCTCGCCGGCGGCGCCGAGGCTGCCGCCGCCCTCCTCGCCGAGGACCGTCTCCCCCGGGCGGGCCTCTTCCAGCAGCGAGCGGATCAGCCGCTCGGTTTCCGTGTCGACCACGGTGACGGGATCGGTGGGCGTCGATTTGGTACGGACCGAGCCGCCCCCGGTCCGCCCCGGGCCGAAGACCTCGGGACGGCGGCGGCGGACGTGTGCGGCCGCGGTCTCGGCCAGATAGACTGAGACACGGCGTAATTCGGCGATTTCGGCAGGATCGAGGACGGGCGCTTCCGCGATATCGGCGGGTGAATTCGTCTCGGGCACGGTTTCCATCCGACCACAGATCCGCCCGGACTCGCATCTGCGCGGTCGCAGCCGTGGGCGCGTCGCGCGGTGTAACGTGCCGCTGGCACCTTCATCGGCCTAGACCACAGGGAACGAGGAGTTCGCGATGTCCGCTCGGGGGCAAGCATTCGGTATCGATATCGGGGGCAGCGGGGTGAAGGGCGCGGTCGTCGACCTCGCCACCGGCGACCTCGCCCACGAACGGATCAAGATCTCCACGCCCCACCCGGCCACCCCCAACGCCATCGCCGAAACCGTCGCCAAACTCGTCACCCAGGCCGACTGGGACGGCCCGGTCGGCCTCACCCTGCCCA
The DNA here is from genome assembly GCF_963869435.1 of Nocardia violaceofusca NBRC 14427. NCBI lineage: Bacteria > Bacillati > Actinomycetota > Actinomycetes > Mycobacteriales > Nocardiaceae > Nocardia > Nocardia violaceofusca. Next base: position 63,126 of record NZ_CAWMPM010000038.1, on the reverse strand, counting down.
GCGTCGTGGTCAACGGCATCGCCCGCACCGCCGCCAACATCGACAAGAGCTGGATCGACACCGACGCGCGTCAGCTGTTCTCGCTGGCGCTGGGCGGACGCGAGGTCGTGGTGCTCAACGACGCCGACGCGGCGGGCCTGGCCGAGGACCGCTACGGCGCGGCCCGCAACATCGACGGCCTGGTGATGCTGCTGACCTTCGGCACCGGCATCGGCTCGGCGCTGCTGAACCACGGCGTCCTGGTTCCCAACACCGAGCTGGGCCACATCGAGGTGCACGGCAAGGAGGCCGAACATCGGGCCGCGTCGTCGGTGAAGGAACGAAAGAATCTGTCGTACAAGGAGTGGGCCGCCGAGGTGACCAAGGTGCTGGTCACCCTGGAGGACCTGTTCTGGCCGACGGTGTTCGTCGCCGGCGGCGGGATCAGCCGCGATGCCGAGCATTGGATCCCGTTGCTGGCCAATCGGACTCCGGTCGCGGCCGCCCATCTGCGCAATACCGCGGGTATCGTGGGCGCCGCGATGGCCGTGGATAGCGGTATCGCGCCGTGAGCACTCGTTGCCGATAGTTACAATGGAACGAGACCGGCGGTGAGCCGGAAAACAACCCCGGCACGTAGAGCCGGGTTCAACCCCGACAGAACCGCTCCGCCGGATGATTACTCTGGCGTGACGCCGCACGAGACCGTCACGAAAGGGCGTACGTGGTAGCCACGAATACCCGACAGACCGCCGAATCGGCCGAAGCTGCCGACTCCGCAGAAGGCACCGCAGCACGGCCGGTCCGCAAGGCTGCCGCGAAGAAGGCCCCGGCCAAGAAGGTCGCCGCGAAGAAGGCCCCCGCCAAGAAGGCGGGAGCCAAGGCTGCGAAGAAAGCGCCCGCCAAGAAGGCCACCACCAAGAAGGCGGCCCCCGGCGCGGACAACGAATCCGACGAACACCTCGAGGACGAGTCGCTGGAACTCGACGATCTCGGTGATCTGGAGGTCTCCGAGGACGATCTGAGCGAGGACGGCGAAGATCTGGTCGAAGAGACCGCCGAGGACGAAGAGGCCGAAGCCGAGGACGAGGAAGCCGACGAGCCCTCGGAGAAGGACAAGGCCTCCGGCGACTTCGTCTGGGACGAAGAGGAATCCGAGGCTCTGCGCCAGGCCCGCAAGGACGCCGAACTCACCGCCTCCGCGGACTCGGTGCGCGCCTACCTCAAGCAGATCGGCAAGGTCGCGCTGCTCAACGCGGAGGAGGAGGTCGAACTCGCCAAGCGGATCGAGGCCGGTCTCTACGCCACCGAGAAGCTGCGCGAATTCGCCGACAAGGGCGAGAAGCTGCCGGTGGCCACCCGCCGCGATCTGCAGTGGATCATGCGCGACGGCAATCGGGCCAAGAACCACCTGCTCGAGGCCAACCTGCGTCTGGTCGTCTCGCTGGCCAAGCGCTACACCGGCCGCGGCATGGCGTTCCTGGACCTGATCCAGGAGGGCAACCTGGGTCTGATCCGCGCGGTGGAGAAGTTCGACTACACCAAGGGCTACAAGTTCTCCACGTACGCCACCTGGTGGATCCGGCAGGCCATCACCCGCGCGATGGCCGACCAGGCCCGCACCATTCGTATTCCGGTGCACATGGTCGAGGTCATCAACAAGCTGGGCCGCATCCAGCGCGAGCTGCTGCAGGACCTGGGCCGCGAGCCCACGCCCGAAGAGCTCGCCAAGGAAATGGACATCACGCCGGAGAAGGTCCTCGAGATCCAGCAGTACGCGCGTGAGCCCATCTCGCTGGACCAGACCATCGGCGACGAGGGTGATTCCCAGCTCGGCGACTTCATCGAGGACTCCGAGGCGGTCGTCGCGGTCGACGCGGTGAGTTTCACGCTGCTGCAGGATCAGCTGCAGTCGGTGCTGGAGACGCTGTCCGAGCGGGAGGCGGGCGTGGTCCGGCTGCGCTTCGGCCTCACCGACGGCCAGCCGCGCACCCTCGACGAGATCGGCCAGGTCTACGGGGTCACCCGTGAGCGCATCCGCCAGATCGAGTCGAAGACCATGAGCAAGCTGCGCCACCCCAGCCGCTCCCAGGTGCTGCGCGACTACCTGGACTGATATCTACGCCACCGACGATGCCGCCGAGGTTCCGCCTCGGCGGCATCGTCGTTATGTCCGGCGTATCGCCGCGACGGCCCCATAGGGTGGGCTGTCGTGGATCAGTTGGTGTTGGTTTTCGTGCTGGCGTTCGCGACGATCCTGGCGCAGCCGCTGGGCCGGCGCATCGGTTTGGCGCCCGCGGTGCTGATGACGGTCTTCGGACTCGTCATGGCCGTTCTGCCGTTCGTACCGAATATCGCGCTGGCGCCCGATCTCATCCTCCCGCTGGTCCTGCCGCCGCTGCTGTACGCCTCGGCCCGGCGCACCTCCTGGCAGCAGTTCGCGTCCAACGCGGGTGCGATCCTGTTGCGCGCGGTCGGCCTGGTGGTGGCCACCGCGGCCGCGGTCGCCGCGATCTTCCACGTCTGGTATCCGGCGCTGCCGGTGGGCACGGCGTTCGCACTGGGCGCGGTGGTGGCGCCGCCGGATCCGGTGGCGGTGAGCGCGATGGCGGACCGGCTGGGCCTGCCGCGGCGGCTGGTGGCGGTGCTCGAAGGTGAGGGTCTGTTCAACGACGTGACCGCGGTGGTGATCTACGACGTCGCGGTGCACGCGGTGGTGACCGGGCAATTCTCGGCTTGGCGGACGGCGATCGACTTCGTGGTCTCCGCGGTGGTGGCGGTCGCGGTCGGACTCGCGCTCGGCTGGGCCGGCAGTGCCATGATGCGGCGGCTGACCGAAGCGCCGTGGCAGGTGGCCCTCGGCTTGCTGCTGCCGTTCGCCGCCTACGGGCTGGCCGAGGCCGCACACGGTTCGGCGGTGCTCGCGGTACTGGTGTGCGCGCTGTATCTCACCGATGCGGCAACGGATTTCAGCGATGTCGGCTACCGGATCGTCGGCGATTCGTTCTGGGATGTGATCGACATGCTGGTCACCGGGTTCGCCTTCGGGTTGGTAGGCCTGGAGCTGAGCACGGTGCTCGCCACTACCGGCCCGAACTGGCCGCGTCTGCTCGGCGGTGCGGCGGCGGTGGTCGGCGTGGTGGTCGGGCTGCGGCTGGTGTGGCTGCTCGCCAGTACCGGGCTGTTCCGCGGCTGGTGGCGGCGCCGGCGCGTGGACGAGCCCTACACCTGGCGCGAAACCGTGGTCACCTGGTGGGCCGGCATGCGCGGGGTGGTGACCGTCGCGCTGGCGCTGGCCTTGCCGCTGTCCACCGATTCGGGGGCGGACTTCCCCGGCCGCACCGAGGTCTTGTTCATCGCGTTCGTCGTCGTGCTGTTCACACTGCTGCTGCAGGGGCCCACGTTGCCCTGGGTGGCCCGCTGGACCGGAGTGAAGGCCGATACCGAGGTCGAACGGGCCATGGAGCGGCGGTTGTGGACGCGGATCCTGCGCGCGGAACTTGCCCGGCTGGAGGAGATCGCCGACAACGAGGATCTGCCCGACGAGGTGTATCAGCGGCTGCGCGACACCGTGGAACGCCGGTTGATGCGCGCCGATCCGGAAGCGGCGGAGGCCGCCGACGGCAGCAAGGCCGTCGAGCACGCCATGCGATTGACCGGCAAGTTGCGCACGATCAGCAACGACGTCCTCGACGCCGGGCGCGGTGAAGCCCTGGCGGCCCGGCGCGAACCGGGAATGCCGCCGGATCTGGTGGATCGGGTGATGCGCCGATTGGATCTGCGCCCGCCGCCGCTGCTGTGAGATTGCGGGGACCCCGGCGCGGTCGAGTCCCCTGAACACGTAGCGGCGATCGGCGGTCGGTAGGGCGAACCGCCGATGCGAACTGGGCTCGAGCTCCGGCAAACATCAGCTATTTTCCAGGACTAACGTTCGGGAAATTTACTACCTGCGAGTATATCGCTAATGTGCGGACGGTCACCGGCATGGGGATGCGGTGACGCACTTTCGGCAAGGAGTCCGCATGCTTCAGATCGACCAGTTCACCTACGGGTGGTTGACACCCGCACTGGCCTACCTCATGTCCGTCATCGGTTCGTTGCTCGCGCTGCGCTGCATGGTGCGCGCGCGAGCCAACCCCGGGCACCGCGGATGGATCGTCACCGCGGCGATCGCCCTGGGCGGCACGGGCGTCTGGGTGATGCACTTCATCGCGATGCTGGGTTTCTCGGTCCGCGGGGCGACCATTCGCTACAACATCCCGATCACGTTGATCAGCGCCGCGATCGCGGTGGTCGTGGTGTGGATCGGCCTGTCGCTGGTGAGCCGCCGGCAGGGCGACACCTCGGCCCTGCTGACCGGCGGAGCGGTCACCGGACTGGGGGTGGCCGCGATGCACTACGCCGGCATGTACGCGATGAAGACCGATGTCGCGATGCACTACGACCCCTGGCCGGTCATCGTCTCCATCGTGATCGCGGTGGTGGCGGCGACCGCGGCGCTGTGGTTCGCGCTGCACGTGGAGGGGCTGCCCGCCACCATCGTTTCGGCGATGATCATGGGCGTCGCGGTCTGCGGCATGCACTACACCGGTATGTACGCCATGCAGGCCCATATGGCCGACCACATGCAGGCACCGTCGGGCGCCCAGGCCAACGAGTTGCTGACCCCGCTGATCATCGGCGTGAGCATGGTGACGCTGCTGCTGTTCCTGCAGGTCGGCATCACCGATATCCACGAACCGGATCTGTCGCGTATCCGTGGGCAGCGCGCGAGCCGGTACTGGCCGAGCAGCGCCGAGTCCGGAGGCCGAGCGGCCGAGCCGTTCGCCCGCGAGGAGTACCCCGCCGACGAGACGCATCGGCACCGTCGATAACGACCGCGGTCGTGAACCCCGCGCAATCCGGTGATCGCACAGCTCGCTCGCAGGAATCCGCCGCGAGGCGAACCCGCGGCATCGGATTGCGCGGGTCGGTGGGCGGAGCGGCGCGGCGCGGGCGACACTGGCATACGTGGCGTCCTCCGCATTGAATCACTACCGGTCCCCGTGGACCCGGACTCTCGACCTCGACGCCGGGCGGCGGCAACTGCTGGACTGGTGGCACGGCCAGGACCGGATCTACCGGGCCGGGAAGGCCGTCCACGACCATCTGGCCGGTGCGCCCGCCTCCTGCGCCTACGCGTTCACGCTGTTCGTCACCTGGTGGACGCTGCGCGGGATCAGCGATTTCGCCGGGCATCGGCTGATCCTGTCGGCCTCGACGAATCTGCACAACATGCGGCGTGAGCCGGTGCAGGTGCTGGTCGCTTCCGCGTTCTGGACCGACGGCGGATTTCCGTGGGTGATCATCCTCGGTTTCCTGACCGTGATGGCTTTCGCCGAGCGCTGGCTGGGCACGTTGCGCTGGATCATGGTGTTCGCCTGCGGCCATGTCGGCGCCTCGATGATCGTGGTCACCGGCATCGCCTTCGCGGTGCATCACGACCTGATCCCGCTGCGCATCGCGGTCGCCTCCGATGTCGGATCCTCCTACGGCTCCACCGCGGTGCTGGCCGCACTGAGCTTCCATCTACGCGGCACGCCCCGAGCCGTGTGGGCGGCGGGGTTGCTGGCCTGGTTCGGCTTCGCCGCCTGGCACGGGCGCACGTTCACCGACTACGGCCACCTGACAGCGCTGTGCATCGGCTTCGCGCTCGGGGCGGTCGCGGTGGCATTGTCGCGACGACTCGAGCGGATCCGCGACCAGCGGCCCGCGAGCACCCGCCGCCGGCCGGGCGACACCGCATCCGGGCCGATCGCTCCTCCGGCGACGGCGGGGCCCCTGGTGCGGGAGAACCAGCCCTCAGCCGACGGCCGGAGCGAATCGACGCTGCATTGAGCGCACCACCGGTTCCACCACCCGCGCCGCGACCGGTCCGAGGATCGCCATCAGCAGAACGTAGGCCGAGGCCAGCGCCGCCAGCTTGCCCGGCACCGCCCCCACCGAAACGGCAAGTCCCGCAATGACGATCGAGAATTCACCGCGGGCCACCAGGGCGGCGCCGGCGCGCGCACGACCCAGACGGCCGATGCCCTGCCGCTTGGCCGCGAACCAGCCGGTTCCGATCTTGGTCAGCGTGGTGATCACCGCCAGCAACACTGCCCAGCCGAGAACCTGCGGGATCTTGTGCGGATCGGTGTTGAGGCCGAAGGCCACGAAGAAGATGGCGGCGAACAGATCCCGCAGCGGTTCCAGCAGTTTCGCGGCGCTCTGCGCGGTGGACCCGGAGATCGCGATGCCCAGCAGGAACGCACCGACCGCGGCCGACACGTTCAGCCCCGAGGCGATGCCCGCGACCAGCAGCGCCGCCCCCAGCAGCTGCAGCAGGAACACCTCGCGATCCTTGCTGTCCACGATCGCGGATACGAAGCGCCCGTAGCGCAGCGCGATGACCAGCACGATCGCGATCACGAGCAGGGCGAGCGCGAGCGAGCGCAACCCCGCCATCCAGCCGACACCGGCCAGGATGGTGGTCAGGATCGGCAGGTAGATCGCCATCGCCAGATCCTCGAACACCAGGACCGACAGCACGACCGGCGTCTCCCGGTTACCGAGCCGGCCGAGGTCGTTGAGCACCTTCGCCGCGATGCCGGAGGAGGAGATGTAGGTGACGCCGGCCAGGGTGATCGCGCCGGTCGGCCCCCAGCCGAGCAGCAGCGCCACCACCGCGCCGGGCGTGGCGTTGAGCACGATGTCGAGCAGGCCCGCCAGCCAGGACTTGCGCATTCCCGACACCAGTTCCGGTGCGGTGTATTCCAGGCCGAGCAGTAACAGCAGCAGGACGACGCCGATTTCGCCTGCGAGATGGCCGAATTCGGTGGCGGCCTTGACGGTCAGCACACCACCGTCGCCGAAGGCCAGGCCGCCGAGCAGGTAGAGGGGGATCGGGGACATGCCGAAACGCCCTGCGACGCGCCCCAGGACACCGAGGGCGAACAGGACCGCTCCGAGCTCGAACAGGGCTAGTGCGGTCGACTCCACCGGCTCACCCGCCGGTCAGAATCTCGAGCGCCTCGTCGAGGCCCTGCGGGGTTCCGACCACGACCAGCAGATCGCCCGCGACGAGCACGAAGTCCGGGCCGGGCGAGGGATAGATCTGCCCGGCCCGCATCACGGCCACGATGGACGCCTTGGTGCGGGTGCGTATGCGGGTGTCGCCGAGCGCCCGCCCCGAATACGGCGATTCGTCGCCGATCGGCAACTGGCGGGTGGTGATGCCCGGCAGATCGCGATGATCGTCCTTGAGCTTCTCCACCAGCTGCGGCGCGCCGAGCAGATTGGCGAGCACGGCCGCCTCGTCGACGGTGAGCGGTACCTGGGCGGCGCAGTCGTCGGGATCGTCGTGTTTGGAGACGATGAGATCGATGCCACCGTCGCGATGCGCGACCACTCCGATCCGGCGACCGGACCGCGCCTCGAAGTCCTTACGGACGCCAATTCCGGGCAGTTGTGTCACATCGACGTTCACGAAATCCAGCCTAGATCAAGCACTTCGAGAGGCAGGCCACTGATCCGGATCAGCGGTGAGCGCCGGAAATGTCCCTTTTTCATCAAGGGCATAGTAACTGGTGCGCACCACCGCCGTGACGGGAAGTGGGCCGTAGAGGTGCGGAAAGCGCATCGAACCCGGATCGCCGGGCACACCCGGCTCCCAGCGCAGCGGCGCGGTCAGGCGGGTGACGTCGATCCAGAGCAGCAGCATATCGTCGCGACCGGCGAACAGCCGGTTCGCCGGCAGGTGCACCTGATGCGGCGCGGACAGATGAAGGAACCCCTCGCTCTCCAGCGAGGGTGCCACGCGTTCGCCGATCCGCTGCGCCTGCTCCCACTCCGCGGGGGTACAGAGGTGAACCAGCATGCGCCCGTTGATGTTCTCGGTCTCGGCGGCGGCGGAGGCAACGTTGTCGGCAGTCACGGCAGCACCATACCCAGCGTGGCGCGCGCGACCCGCCGAAAGGAACGAACCGGACGTTTGATTGAGCGGTTGATTGTCGGTGGGCGCGGGTAATCTGCGATCAGACAACTGGATCGGCCTTTTTCCGAAGTGTTGAACCACAGGTGGTGAACCGAGGTTCCCAAGGATGGCCATGGTGTTCGCCCACAGCGAAATACCTGGTCATGTTAGGGAAAACACATACAAACATCTTCGGGAACAAAGCCCCCGTCCCGAACGTCTGACAGAGTAGTCATCAGCCACTGCTGGGAAGTAGCGGTAGCGAGCCCGCGGAAGGGACCGTGGGCCCCACACCAGGCGAACGGCTTTCTGCGCCGGGAGCCAGGACGGAGGAGTCATGCCAGGAACACTGACAAGCACCCCACTGACCGCGGTCGATCGTTGCGACCGCTGCGGGGCGGCCGCGCGCGTGCGCGCGACACTTCCCGCCGGTGGCGAGTTGCTCTTCTGCCAACACCACGCGAACGAGCACATGGAGCGCCTGCGCGAGCTGGAGGCAGTCATCGATACAGAGTCGGCACCGGCACTATAGGCCGGCTCCTCACGTCCACTGTCAGCCAAGGGCGGCCTTCGGGCCGCCCTTTTCGTGTCTCCGGTCACACCGGCCGGGGTACGAGCCCGTCCAGCAGACGCGCCAGTCCGAACTCGAAGGCGCCGTCGGGATCTCCGGGCGCCTGATACTGCTCCCCCACCGCGGTACCCACCCGCTCCGCGAGCGGAAACGACTGGCCCGTCATGGCCTCGGTGAGCGGCGGCCCGTACACCTCCCACCACCGCGCATCGCTCATCTCATCGGCTTCACGCCGGGCCGCGACCGCGGTGCGGGCATTGCCGGTCGCGAAATCCGACAGCACGGCGATCGTCCGATCCATCTCGACATCGGTCAGCCCCGACCCTTCCAGCGCGCTCAACTGCCGTTCGTAGCGCCGCAGCCGCCTCGGGCCCAGATCCAGCCGCCACGGCGGAACCTCCAGCAGCCACGGATGCGCGAGCAGTTCCGCGCGCACGCCGCGAGCGACCGCGGCCAGACGCTCGCGCAGCGGCGCGGCCGGATCGATCGGCGCGTCCTCGGCGGCCACCCAGTCGACCATCGCGATGATCAGCGCCTGCTTGTCCGGGACGTAGGTGTAGAGACTCATCGGGCCCAGCCCGAGCGCCGTGGCCACCGCGCGGATGGACACCGCGCCGTAGCCGTCGCGGTCGGCGATGCGGACCGCCGTGCGAATCACCTCGTCGACCTCGACCGTCTGCTTCGGTCCGCGTAACACCGGCCTGGCCGGGAGTTCGCGGCGCCACAGTAGTGCGATCACCTGTCGCGCCCGGTCGGACGCGGATTTCTGGGTCACCACGCTCCTCGGGAATCTCATTACACCGTACGGGGTTATAATACTCCGTACGCTATACGTAGATGAGCGAGGGTCCTCTGCACACCACACATGCCACCTATCTGCCCGATCGCCATGCGTTCGCCCTGTGGAACTGGGCCGGCCGAGTGACCGAACCCCCGCCGCACGGCGCGCGCGACACCGTCCGGCTCGCCGTGCCGCAGCCCGACGGCACCTCGATCGAGGTGAGCGAGGTCGCCTGCGCCGTGGTCGACGCCGATCGGCTCGATGCGGTCGAGGTGGGCCACCCCGGTTCGTCGCTGTCGGCCTGGCAGCGCGTCGCGCGGGAGGCGGGCGGGCCGGAGCTGCTGCCCGCCGCCGGCCATGCCGTTCCCAATGCGGCCGCCACCGCGATCGTCTCCGCCGACCGGGCGGTGCGGGCCTACCGCGAGACCGAGGAGGTCGTGCGGGCGTTGCGCGAGCCGCTGCGCGCGCGGTTGCGGCCCTATCAGGCGCGCGGAATCGCCTGGCTGCACCGGACGACCGCGGAATACGGCGGCGCGGTGCTCGCCGACGAGATGGGCCTGGGAAAAACCGTGCAGGCCATCGGCTTTCTGCTCGGACGCGCCGACGACGGTCCGCAACTGGTGGTCTGCCCGACCTCACTGGTCGGCAACTGGGTGCACGAGATCAGCCGCTTCGCGCCCGGACTACGCCCGATCGCGTGGCGCGGCGAGGAGCTCGGCGATCTCGCACCCGATGCGGTGATCGTCACCGGATATCCGACGCTGCGCGGCTACGGGCCGGCATTGGCCGATATCGAGTGGGCCACCGCGATTTTCGACGAGGCACAAGTGCTGAAGAATCCCCGCACGCAGGTGTCGCGGGCGGCGCGGGGTGTATCCGCGCGAGCGCGGGTCGCGTTGACCGGTACGCCCGTGGAGAACCATCTCGACGAACTGTGGGCGCTGCTCAATCTGGTCACGCCCGCCGCGTTCACGCACAAGGCACAGTTCCGGCGGCGCTTCGTGCGGCCCATCGAGGAGGGCTCCACCGCGGCCGTGCGGCGACTGCACGACACCATCGAGCCGATCGTGCTGGCCCGCAGGAAACTTCAGGTCGCCGCGACCTTACCGCCGAAGATCCACACCGATCTGGTGTGCGATCTGACCACGGAGCAGCAGCGCCTCTACGACGAGTTGCTCGACCGCGCCGAGGCCGACGGATTCGGTGTGGGCGCCGAACGCAATGCGCGCGTGCTGGCCGCGCTGACCGCCCTGAAGCAGGTCTGCAACCATCCCGGGCTGGTCACCGGCGATCTCGACGAGCTCACCGGACGCAGCGGGAAGTTCGACGTCTGCTCCGACATCCTCGCCAACAACCTCGAACTGGACTGCCCGACATTGGTTTTCACCCAGTATCGGCGCACCGGCGAGTTGCTGGGACGACACTGCGCCGAGCGATTCGGTGTGGCGGCGCCCGTATTCCACGGCGGCCTGTCACAGGCCGAGCGCGACGCGATCGTCACGGCATTCCAGAGCGCCGACGGCCCGCCGATTCTGATCCTGAGCCTGCGCGCCGCCGGAACCGGCCTTACCCTGACCCGCGCCGCGGACGTGGTGCACTACGACCGCTGGTGGAACCCAGCGGTCGAGGCGCAGGCGTCCGACCGCGCACATCGCATCGGGCAGACCCGCCCGGTCACGATCACCACACTGACCAGCGCCACCACCGTCGAGGAACATATCGCCGGCATGCACGATCGCAAATCCGCGCTGGCCGGACTCGGCGCCGGCGACGGACGGTCATCGGTGGCGCGGCTGGCCCGATTGGACGACGACCATCTGCTGGCGGTACTGCGCCGGAAGCGAGGCAACTGACATGCCCGACAACGAATTCGGTTATACGCCGTGGGGTATGGGCTGGGTGCGGCTGGCCGAGCCGATCCGGACCGCACGTCCTGAGCCGCTGCTGCCCCGGGCCCGCAGCATCGCCCGCAACGGCGGCGTCCGCCTGGATGTCCACGGCACGACGGTCTCGGCGCATATCCACCGCGGCGGGCAGGCGTCGGTGACACTGCTGGAGATCGCACCGTTGCCGGCGTCGGTGGTGAACGCCATGGCCGAGCACATTCCCGCGCACCTGGTCCAACTCACCGATGAGGTGCACGCCGTCCTCACCGCCGTGGGCCTGGCCCCGATACCGCGGCTCGGCGCGACCGACTGCTCGTGCTCGGCCCGCAATCCACGCTGCCTGCATCTGCTGGCGGCGTGCTACGCCCTCGCCCGGGCGGTGGACGAAAACCCTTGGCTGTCCTTGGATCTGCAGGGCTACCGGTCCGGTGGCGCGCCGGAGAGCGGAGCGTCGGACGCCCCGCCCGCGCGATGGACACCGCTCGATTCTCTCGACCCCGCAACGTTTTTCACCGGCATGGCGACGGATGAGCCGATGCGGCGACACTCTGCCGGCTAGGCGGCGCGGAAGTCACGCGTTGGTACCGCCGTCGACAGTGAGGGTCGCCCCGGTCAGCCGGGCGCCCGACGGGCCGGCGAGGAAGGCGACGACACCCGCGACGTCGTCGGCCTCGCCGAAGCGGCCGAGCGCCGAATGCCGCAACTGGTTCTCGGCGTGGGAGGACGCGGCCGGGTTCATATCGGTATCGGTGGAGCCCGGCTGGACGAGATTGACCGTGATTCCGCGTGGGCCCAGTTCCCGGGCGAGGGCACGGGTGAATCCGTTGAGGGCGGATTTGCTGAGGTTGTAGAGCGTCAGTCCCTCGAACAGCGCGCGTTCGGACAGATTCGAGCCGATGCTGATGATGCGCCCGCCGCGGCCCATGTACGCGAGTGCGGCCTGCGCCGCGACGAAAGCCGCCCGGGCGTGGATGTGCAGCGCCTCGTCGATCTCGGCGACGGTGAAATCGGTGAACGGCTTGGCCGGGAAGATGCCCGCGTTGTTGACCAGGATGTCGACCCCGCCCAGTTCCGCGGCGGTGCGATGGACCGCCGCGGCGACCTGCCCGGCATCGGCACTGTCGGCGCGCACCGCGATCGCGCGCCGCCCGAGGGCACGGATATCGGCTGCCACCGCCTCGGCCGCCTCGGCGCCGCCGCGGTAGGTCAGCGCCACATCCACACCGTCGGCGGCCAGCCGCCGCGCGATCGCGGCACCGATGCCCCGGCTGCCTCCGGTCACGAGAGCCACGGTGGTCGACTCGCTCATCTGCACTCCAATTCTGTGTCGATCAATACAGAAATAGACAAGCAGGTCTGCCCACGGCCGTCAAGAGATATATTTAGTGATCGACACAGAAAGAGGATTCGATGGCCGAACGCGGACGACCGCGCGGATTCGATCGCGACATCGCGCTGCGGCGCGCGATGGAGGTGTTCTGGGAACACGGCTACGAGGGTGCCGCGATGAGCGACCTGACCTCGGCGATGGGTATCAACTCCCCGAGCCTGTACGCCGCCTTCGGATGTAAGGAGCAACTGTTCCGCGAGGCCGTCGAACTCTACGGGCGCACCGAGGGCGGGTACACCGCCCGCGCACTCGAGACCGCGCCCACCGCTCGCGCGGCTGTCGAGGCGATGCTGCGCGACAACGCCGCCGCCTACTGTGACCCCGCCACGCCGCGCGGATGCCTGGTGGTGGTCGCGGGCAACACGGCGGGGCCTCGCCACGGCGCCGTCCGCGATCTGCTCGCGCGGCGCCGCCGCCACACCACCGAAGCGGTGCGGCAGCGACTCGATCGCGGCATCCACGACGGCGATCTGCGGGCCGATGCCGATATCGACGGTCTCGCCGACTTCTACACCGCCGTGCTGTTCGGACTGTCGGTGCAGGCCGGTGACGGAATGGACCTGCACCGGCTCGGCCGGACGATCGACCGGGCACTGCAGGCCTGGCCGGAATCCACGCCCGCCGAACAGCGCTGACGCGCCGGCTACCGAAAACGCTGCGGGCCAGGGCTTTTCACCGCAGCGGCGATAGCTACATCCGCCGCAACGCCGCGATGCGCTGGGACAACTGATCGGCGGTCGCCAGTGCCGTCGGCGGTCCGCCGCATTCGCGCCGGAGCTCGCCGTGGATCACCCCGTGTGGCTTTCCGGTGCGGTGATGATGCATGGCGACCAGCGAGTTGAGTTCGCGCCGCAACTCCCCCAGCCGGTCGGCGGTCGCGACGCGCTCGGCCGCGGCCGCCGCGGAGGGTCCCGCGTCGGGCGCCTCGGCCACCGAGACGGCGCTGCGTTCGCGGATCTGGCGGGTCTGGCGGTCGCGCAGCAGGGCCCGCATCTGCTCGGCGTCCAGCAGGCCCGGAATGCCGAGGTAATCGGCCTCCTCGTCGCTGCCGGAGAATGTCGCGGTACCGAACGAATCGCCGTCGTAGATCACCTGATCCAGTTCGGCGTCGGCAGCCAGCGCGACGAAGGCACGTTCCTCCTCGCCCGGCTCGTCCTTCTGCTTGTTGGCATCGATCAGCAGTTCGTCGTCGAGAGCGTTCTTCTCCCGATGCGGTTTGCCGATGACGTGATCGCGCTGCACTTCGAGCTGGGCGGCCAGATCGAGCAGCACCGGCACCGACGGCAGGAAGACGCTCGCGGTCTCCCCCGTCCGGCGCGCACGCACGAAACGGCCGATGGCCTGGGCGAAATACAGCGGGGTCGAGGCGCTGGTGGCGTAGACGCCGACGGCCAGACGCGGCACGTCCACACCTTCGGACACCATGCGCACGGCGACCATCCACGGATCGGTGCTGTTGGCGAACTCCCCGATCCGCTGGGAGGAGGTGGGGTCGTCGGAGAGGACCACCGCCGGTTTGCTGCCCGAAATATGTTCCAGCAGTTCGGCGTAATCGCGAGCCTTCTCCTGATCGGTCGCGATCACCAGGCCACCCGCATCGGGCATGCCGGTGGCGCGCAACTGCCGCAACCGGGTGTCGGCGGCGGTCAGCACCTTCGACATCCAGTCGCCTGCCGGGTCGAGGGCGGTACGCCACGCCCGCGCGGTCTGTTCGGCGCTCAGCGGTTCACCCAGCCGGGCGGAATACTCCTCACCCGCGCTGTCCCGCCACTGCGCCTCACCGGAATAGGCGAGGAAGACCACCGGCCGGACCACACCGTCGGCGAGGGCTTCGGAATAACCGTAGGTGTAGTCGGCACTCGACCGCGGGAAGCCGGATTCGTCCGGTTCGTAGTTGACGAACGGAATCTGCGAATCGTCGCTGCGGAAGGGAGTACCGGTCAGCGCCAGGCGGCGGGTGGCGTCACCGAACGCCTCGGCGACCGCATCACCCCAGCTCTTGGCGTCACCGGCGTGGTGAATCTCGTCGAGAATCACCAGGGTCCGGCGATTCTCGGTCCGCACCCGGTGCTTGAACGGATGCGAGGCCACCTGGGCGTAGGTGACCACCACGCCGTGGAAATCGCCGGAGGTGCCGCCGGTGCTGTTGGAGAAGTTCGAATCCAGCTGGATGCCGAGCCGCGCCGCCGCCGCCGACCACTGATGCTTGAGGTGTTCGGTGGGCGCGACCACGGTGACCTGGTCGACGGTGCGGTCGGTGAGCAGCTCGGTCGCCAGCCGCAACGCGAACGTGGTCTTACCCGCGCCGGGCGTCGCCACAGCCAGGAAATCACGTGGTTTGGTCGTCAGATATCTGGTGAGTGCTCTGCGCTGCCATGCTCGTAACGAACCGCCACCACCCGAAGTCACTCGACAGACAGTAGCGACCGGCACCGACACCAAGCCAATTCGACACCACGTGATCTGCCACGAATCCGGCGACGGCCCGGCTCACCTCGCAGATCACCGCGCGCCTGTGCGGCAGAACACTGACGACACGTTCGCGGCCCGTTGCTGCCGTGGCGCCCTCGGTGGGCAATGCTGTACTCACGATGTGTTCCGACCGACCGGCCTCGACGTCCGGCGCAGCGCGCTCCTGGCAGCGGCTGCGCGGTCGAGTCGTGGCCGCGCTGCGGCGGATCTGGCAGGTGATCACGCGGGTCGCGGAGAAGGCGTGGGGAGATTCGATCTTCGCCAAATCGGCCGCCGCCGCGTTCTGGCAGACCCTCTCGCTGGCGCCCCTGCTGCTCGGACTGCTGGGCAGTATCGGTTACGTCGGCGGACTGTTCGGCCCCGACACCGTCCATATCGTCGAGGGCAAGATCGTCAGCTTCAGCCGCAACCTGTTCAGCGCCAACGTCGTCGACGAGATGATCGCGCCGACCGTGCGCGACGTTCTCCAGCGCGGCCGTGGTGCGGTGGTGTCGGTGGGTTTCGTGCTGTCGCTGTGGGCAGGGTCCTCGGCCATGGCGACCTTCGTCGATTCCATCGTCGCCGCGCACGGACAGGCCGATGCCCGCCATCCGGTCTGGCAGCGGATCTTCGCGCTCGGGTTGTATCTGCTGTTCCTGGTGGCGGCCGTATTCGTATTGCCGCTGGTGGCCTTGGGCCCGACCCTGATCGGGCGCACGCTGCCACCGAACTGGCGTGAACCCGGCCTCCGCCTGATCGACACCTTCTACTATCCGGCGGCCGGGCTGCTGCTCATCGTCGGCCTGACCACGTTGTACAAACTGGCGCTGCACCGGTCGCTGCCGTGGCATCGGCTCTTCGGCGGGGCGTTGGTGGCCGGCATCTTCTTCATGGCGGCCAGCGACATCCTGCGCCGCTATCTGACCTACGCGGCGCGGGCCGGCGTCAGCTACGGGGCGCTGGCGACCCCGATCGCCTTCCTGCTCTTCACGTTCTTCCTGGCGTTCGCGGTGATTCTGGGCGCGGAATTCAATGCCACCGTGCAGGAGTTCTGGCCGGCCCGGGCGACCCGGTTCGAACAATTCAAACAATGGTGGGCCCGGCGCAAGCACCGGCACGACGGCAGCGACGACGAGATCGAGACCGCGCGAAGCGACAACGAACCGCCCTCGGATCTGCCGTGGACTCGGTCCGATGACCCCGGAGCCGCGGATCCGCGACACTCGGACGGCCCACCTCGGGACGGCCGGCCCGACGATCCCGCCGGTGGTTCTGCCTACCGCGCCGACACCCGTCCACCGTCCGTTCTCGACCCGGGCCGGATCCGCCCTGCGGGATAACCGGCCACGCCCGACCCTGCGCCGGCACGCGGACCATCGCCATCGGATCCGCCCCGGTCGGCGCGTACCTCACTTCCCGGCGGGCAGCGGGTGGTCGCGGAAGAAGTCCCAGATGATCCGGTTCGCGCTGATCGCGGTCGTGGTGCGGCCGACCAGCGGTTCCGGCGAGATCACCGACGCGGTGCCCGGCCAGGTATGGCCGCCGCCGACGACCGCGTACAACTGCACGGCCGTCCGGTCCGGGCAGGGATAGGTGTAGCGCACGACGTCCGGGGCGACCTGCTGCTGTCGCGGTGGGACCCCGCATCCTTCGCGCCGCGCCCACGCCGCCGCCTGCTCGGGGATGCTCACCGGTCCGGGACCGTTCACCCCACCGGGCCGCGTATCGCCGCGCTGCGCCGCCGACCCCGTTCCGTCGGCCGAGGGCAGATATTTCGCATTGGGCCCGACACCGCCGGTATAGGCGACGATCGGATCCTCGGTGCCGTGGAAGGCCACCATCGGGACCGCGCGAACCGGATCACACCACGCGAAGTCCTGCAGTCCGGCCACCGGCGCCACCGCGGCGATCCGGTCCGCGAGCTGACACGCCAGCGACGAGGTGGTGAAGGCGCCCATCGACAGCCCGGTCACATAGACGCGGCGTTCGTCCACACAGCGGTTCGCCTCGACGTGAGTCAGCAGATCGGACAGATACGCGATATCGGCGCTGTGGTCGCCGAAATCCCACCGTGGCACCCCGGGTTCGTCCAGCTGCGGCGTGACCGTCGCGAATCCGTTGGCCATGCCGAAGGACCCCAGACCGGTGCCCGCATACTCGAGGGCGGCCGGTTCCAGATAGCCGTGCAGATCGACCACCAGCGGCAGCGGTGCGGTGACGGCGGGAACGTCGAGAATGTAGGTCCCGGATTTCCCGGCCGCCGCGAAGCTTTCGATCGAGGTGCCGGTCGGATGCGACGCCGAACATCCCGGCGAGGGCTGTGCCGGTACGTTCTCCGGTTCGCCGGCACGAGCGGTGGTCGCGGTCGAGAGGGCGGCAGCCGTCAGGAGTGCCGCCGCGATGGACGAGACCGTGCGAAACCACCGGGACGTCGCGATATACATGTACTGCCCACCTCGCGGAAAATATCGTTCTCACCGAGGAGAACAATGATCACACAAGCGAGGCGGGCGCGGGCGCAGACGGACGAGACCACTCGGAACGGCCCTCTCGAGCCGTCCTTCGAACTCAGTCCTTCTTCATCATTTCGTAGATGCGTTTGCAGTCCGGGCAGACCGGCGAGCCGGGCTTGGCCGAGCGCGTCACCGGGAACACTTCGCCGCACAGCGCCACGACATGGGTGCCCATCACGGCACTTTCGGCGATCTTGTCCTTCTTCACGTAGTGGAAGAATTTGGGAGTATCGCTGTCGGTCGTCTCGTCGGTGGTCGTGTCCGGACGAACCAGGGTGTCGGTGCTCACCCCATCGATTCTGCCATCGGCGCGCGCGGCTGGTGAGCAGGTGTCGCCAACCTCATCGAACATCCGCGGATCGGCGGTGCTTGCGCGGTGGCGGGCGCGTGTGCATTCGATCATGCGGAGTGGAAGACTCGACGTATGCAGCGCGACGGCGACTCCTCCGATCTACCGCCCGAGTCCCGGACGTCGGGCCCGGGACGGGTCGGTCCGGAGGGCGACGAGGCGCGCGCGGCCGAACCCCGCGGCTCCGCGGATACCGCCGAGGCTCCGGACATGTCTGAGCCGGGCGATGCGCGGCCTTCGGGCGCGACGTTCGAACGCCGGCCACCCGGTTCGGTCCCCCGCCCCACCCGCGCCTCGACCGGCTATTTCCCCGGCGAGGACAAGCATCCGGTCTTGATCACCGAGGCCGCACCCTCGCTGGATCAGCAGCACCGCGCCCGCGTGAAGCGCTACATGATCCTGATGGGTTTCCGCATTCCCTGTCTGGTACTGGCGGCGGCCGCGTACGGCCTGTGGAGCAATGCGCTGATCTCGCTGGCCATCATCGGCGTCTCCATACCGCTGCCCTGGATCGCCGTACTCATCGCGAACGACCGGCCCCCGCGCAGCAAGGACGAGCCCAGCCGCTGGGACGAGCGCCGCGCGGCGAAAGCGCTCGAATCGGGACAGCACCGTTCCATCGACGGCTGAACGACACGGGCGACCTGCCCGGACCCGGCGAGAGCGGCGCCCCGTACCAGGTGGCAGAGTTCTCGTGTGCCTGCCGACCGGACCACCGCCTCCCTGCTCATCGCCCTCGCACCCGCGCTGCGCGCCGCGCTGACCAGGGTCCGTTACGACGCCGACACCGTGCTCGAGGCCATCGGCGCCGACGCCCACGCCGCCCTCGGACGTTCCGAACCGGTGCCGGTGCGGCGGGCCGCGCGCGACGCCGGTGAACTCGGCACGCTGATCCGGCTGCTGCTGCTCGGCGACGCCCTGCCCGAACGGGAGGTGGCCGCGGCCTTCGCCCCGCTCGACATCGACCGGGCCGTCGCCGCGGGCTTGCTCGAGCGCGACGGCGATTCGATCCGCGCCGCGCTGGACCTGCGGCCCCTGGATCTGGGTTCGGGCACCCGCTGGGTGCTGTCGGATCTCGACGACTCGATGCGGCGGCGCACCCTCAGCGCCGACCACGTCCTGGGCGTGGGCCAGGCGTCGCTGTCGCTGCTGCGCGCGACGCCGACCGATCCCGTCGGATCCGTTCTGGATCTCGGCACCGGCTGCGGTGTGCAGGCGGTGCACGCCGCGGGCTATGCGAAGACGGTGACAGGCACCGATGTCAGTGGCCGCGCGCTGTGGCTGGCCGAGGCGACCGCCGCGCTCAACGACCTCGACATCGAGTTGGTCGAGGGCTCGTGGTTCGAGCCGGTCGCCGGACGCCGCTTCGATCAGGTGGTGGCCAATCCTCCGTTCGTGGTCGGGCCGGCCCGGATCGAGCACACCTACCGCGATTCGGGCCTGGCGCTCGACGGCGCCAGCGAACTGGTCGTCTCGCAGGCGCCCGGTCTGCTGAATCCGGGCGGTACCGCGGCGATGCTCGCCTCCTGGGTGCACGCCGGCGATGCGGACTGGCGCAGCCGAGTGGCGAGCTGGCTGCCCGATCAGGGGATCGACGCATGGATCGTGCAGCGCGATGTGGCCGATCCGGCACTGTATGTCGGCACGTGGCTGCGCGATGCCGGACTGGATCCGCGCGACCCCGAGGCACAGCGGCGGGCCGAGCAGTGGCTGGCCGCCTTCGACGCGGCGCAGGTCGAAGGCATCGGCTTCGGCTTCGTCTATCTCCGCGCGATCGACGGGCCCACCGAGGTCCTGGCCGAGGATCTCACCCACGGTTTCGACGACCCACTCGGCGCGGAGGCGCCGGCCTACTTCCGCCGTTCGGCGTGGCTGCGGACGGTGCTGGCGGACAACGAGGTCGCCTGGCGTGCGCGCTTCACCGTCGACGCCGCGACCGCGCTCGAACGCGTCCTGCTGCCGGGCGCCGAGGGCTGGCAGGAGCGGGTGGTCCGCCTGCATCGCGGTGACGGCCCCCGCTGGCAGCACGAGATCGACGACACGCTGGCGGCGTTGCTCGCGGGAATGCGGCCCGACGGGCTGCCGTTGGAAGAACTGGTCGAATTGCTCGCAATCGGCCACACCGGAACCACCGCGACGCCGCAATTCCGAGCCGAGGCGTTGTCGGCGGTCACCGGACTGGTCCGGCACGGACTGATCACACCGGACGAACTCGACGCGACCCCGGCCGACGCCGCGCGCATCTCCGCGCCCTCCCCCATGTCCACGGAGTTCCCTTCTTAAGAACTTCTCAGACGGAGGTTGCGAAAGCCGCAGCTCAGCACGGTTTATCGGCGCCAAGGCGGGGAACTTTCCCTGTGTCGGGTCCGTTGTTCGGAGTGAGACACCACCGACAGGAGGCAAGTCATGACAAGCCCCGCCACCACTGGAGTGCGCGCCATCGATTCGGACCTCGACGCCCAGAGCCCGGCAGCCGACCTGGTACGTGTGTACCTGAACGGGATCGGTAAGACCGCGCTGCTGACGGCCGCCGACGAGGTCGAGTTGGCCAAGCGCATCGAGGCGGGCCTCTATGCCCAACACCTGTTGGAGACCGGCAAGCGGCTCTCGGCGACCCGCAAGCGGGATCTGGCGATCCTGGTCCGCGACGGTCAGGCCGCCCGTCAGCATCTGTTGGAGGCCAACCTCCGCCTCGTCGTATCGCTGGCCAAGCGCTACACCGGCCGCGGTATGCCGCTGCTGGATCTGATCCAGGAAGGCAACCTGGGTCTGATCCGCGCGATGGAGAAGTTCGACTACGCCAAGGGTTTCAAGTTCTCCACCTACGCGACCTGGTGGATCCGGCAGGCCATCACCCGAGGTATGGCCGATCAGAGCCGCACGATCCGCCTCCCTGTGCATCTGGTGGAACAGGTCAACAAGCTGGCCCGGATCAAGCGCGAACTGCATCAGCAGCTCGGCCGCGAAGCCAGTGACGAGGAACTGTCGGCCGAATCGGGTATTCCGGTGGAGAAGATCGCCGACCTGCTCGACCACAGCCGCGACCCGGTGAGCCTGGACATGCCGGTCGGCAACGACGAGGAAGCCCCGCTGGGCGACTTCATCGAGGATTCGGAGGCGACCTCCGCCGAGAGCGCCGTCATCGCCGGGCTCATGCACCGCGATGTGCGCAGCGTGCTGGCCACCCTCGACGAGCGCGAACAGCAGGTCATCCGGCTGCGTTTCGGCCTCGACGACGGTCAGCCGCGCACCCTCGACCAGATCGGCAAGCTGTTCGGTCTCTCGCGTGAGCGCGTGCGCCAGATCGAGCGCGAAGTCATGGCCAAGCTCCGCAAGGGTGAGCGGGCGGACCGCCTGCGCGCCTACGCCAGCTAGGTCACACAGACGCTGGGCCGCCCGGAATCCGGCCCAGCACCATCCCGGTGACCGGATGGTCACCTCCGCTGCGCCGGCCGACGCCGGTGTGCCCTTCCCCCTCCGGGGCACATCCGTCGGCCGGCGTGCTGTATCGATCCCCCGGCATCGATCCCCCGGCGCGAATCCCGTTGCCGCGACTCCGAATTGCGCGGCCACCCCGGGTTGCCGCGGCTACCCCGAGTTGCGCAGCGCCGTCGCCAAGCCGTTCATGGTGAGCAGAATGCCGCGCTCGACCAACTCCGATTCGTCCCCGGCGCGCCTGCGCCGCAGCAGGTCCACCTGCATCTGATTCAACGGTTCCAGGTACGGGAAGCGGTTGCGGATGGACTCGGCCAGCGCCGGGTTGTCCGACAGCAACTGATCGCTGCCGGTGATCGCCGCATGCACCTGTACGGTGCGGTCGAACTCGTCGCGGATCATGCCGAAGATGGTGGCGCGCAACGTCGCATCCTCGACCAGCTCGGCATAACTGGCGGCGATATCCATATCGGCCTTGGCCATCACCTGCGCCAGGTTGGACATCACGGTGCGGAAGAACGGCCAGCGCCGATACAGGTCGCGCAGCGTCTGCCAGCGCTCGGAGTCGGTACCGGCCCACTCCTGGATGGCGCTGCCGGTGCCGTACCAGCCCGGCAGCATCACCCGGGATTGGCTCCACGCCATCACCCAGGGAATCGCCCGCAGATCCGATACCGAACTGGTGGGTTTGCGGGAGGCGGGCCGGCTGCCGAGATTGAGGTCGGCGACCTCGGCGATAGGCGTGGAGGCCCGGAAATAGTCGACGAAGCCGGGCGTCCGATGCACCAGCCGCGCATAGGCCTCGCGCGCCGCGTCCGCGAGCTCCTCGAACACCTCATAGGCCGCCTCGGCGCCGGATCCCAGACCTTCGACATCCAGCAGCGACGATTCCAGTGTGCCGGCGACCAGCGATTCCAGATTGCGGTGGGCGGAACCGGATTCGGCGTATTTGGTGGAGATCACCTCTCCCTGCTCGGTCAGGCGCAGCGAACCGCGCACCGCGCCCGCCGGCTGGGCGAGGATCGCGTCGTAACTGCGGCCGCCGCCGCGGCCGACGGTGCCGCCCCGACCGTGGAACAGCCGCAACCGGATTCCGGTTTTGCGGGCGGTTTCCACCAGGTCGAGTTCGGCGCGGTACAACGCCCAGTTCGCCGCCAGATATCCGCCGTCCTTGTTGGAATCGGAATAGCCGAGCATCACCTCCTGCGCCATCGCGCGGGCGGCGACCAGGCGGCGATAGGCCGGAACCTCCAGTGCCGCGGCCAATGTCGCCGCGCCGCCGCGCAGGTCGTCGATCGTCTCGAACAGCGGAACCACCCCGACCGGGGAGTGAGGCGGGGTCTGGTCGTCGCCGGGATCGAGAATTCCCGCCTCCTTCAGCAGCAGCGCCGCCTCGAGCATGTCGCTCACCGAGGTGCACATGCTGATGATGTAGTTGGGCACGGTATCGGGCCCCAACGCGTCGAGCGCGGCGCGGGCCGCGCGCACCACCCCCAGCTCCTTGGTGGCGAGTTCGCTCAGCTGGGCATGCGGGCCCAGCAGCGGCCGTCGCGTGCTCAATTCCGCTGCGAGCAGCTCGACGCGCTCCGCTTCGGACAGGCTGCGATAGTCCGCGTGCACACCCGACCAGGCCAGCAGTTCGGCCACGACCTGTTCGTGCACCTCCGAGTTCTGGCGCATGTCCAGGCCCTGCAGGTGGAACCCGAAGGTCTCCACCGCGCCGCGCAGCGCGGCCAGGCGGTCGTCGGCCAGCAGGCCGTCACCCGATTCGCGCATGGAGGTGTCGACGGTGTTCAGATCGTCCAGCAGCTGGTCCGGGCCCTCGTACGGCGAGACGCGGGCGAGTTGCTCACCGGACAGTTCGAACACCGAGGGGAATTCGGCGGCCGAGCCGAGCGCACGCTGCGCGGTCGCGGCGAGGCGCAGGCGGATGCCGCGGATCGCGCGACGATACGGTTCGTCGGCGCGCTGCGGCGAATCGTCACCCGCTGCGTCGGCCAGCCGCGACAGTTCCGGAGTGATCGCGACCAGCCGGATCGACTGCGACAGCGACTTCTCCAGGGCGACGAGCTCTTTCAGATAGTGGCCGAAGATCACCGTGGCGGCCCGGCGAGTGGCGCGTTCCACCACCTCGCCCGTCACGTTCGGGTTGCCGTCGCGGTCGCCGCCGATCCAGGAACCGGGCCGCAGAATCGGCCGGGCGAGCAGATCGTATCCGGGCCACCGCGCCCGCAACGCCTCGCGGACCTCGGCGTTGATCCGCGGAATCACCTCGAGCAAAGTGAGGTCGTAGTAGCGCAGTCCGACCTCGATCTCGTCGGAGATCCGCAACCGCGCGAGGCGGATCAGCGCGGTGCGCCACAGGGTGAGGATCTGGCGGCGAATGTCGTGGTCGATCGCGGCGTATTCGGGCTCGTCCTCGCGGTAGCGGGCCCGTCGGCGCATCAGTTCGGTGATGCGGGCCTGAACGTCGAAGACGGTGCGGCGGCGCGTCTCGGTGGGATGAGCGGTGATCACCGGCGAGACCAGCGCGTCCTCGAGCACCTCCGCGGCGACCGCGCCGTCGACGCGCGCGTGGTCGAGCGCCCGATACGTCGCGGCCAGGCTGGATTCCTGCGGCGGCTCACCGGCGGCGACGTGCACCGCGCGACGGCGGTCGCGCTGCAGATCCTCGGCGAGGTTGGCCAGCAGCAGGAAATGGCTGAACGCCCGGATCAGCGGGATCGCCACCGGCAGCTCGGTATCGCGCAGCATTTCCGCCACCGCGCTGCGCTCCACTTCCGACCGCCGCACCCGGAAGGCCTCGACCCGCACCCGTTCGACGAGGTCGAACACTTCGGGGCCCTCGTGGTCGCGGATCGTCTCGCCCAGGATCGCGCCGAGAAACCGGATATCGTCCCGCAGGGGCGCCGTAGCGCTCTCGATCTGATCTTCGCGCATACGGCCAGTATCGACCATATCCGCGGACCGGCCGCGGTGGCGCTGGTCACCACGGTAT
The DNA here is from genome assembly GCF_963869435.1 of Nocardia violaceofusca NBRC 14427. NCBI lineage: Bacteria > Bacillati > Actinomycetota > Actinomycetes > Mycobacteriales > Nocardiaceae > Nocardia > Nocardia violaceofusca. Next base: position 38,780 of record NZ_CAWMPM010000038.1, on the reverse strand, counting down.
GGCGGGCCGGGCACCGAACGCCTCACACCAGCCGGCGCGGACCGTTGTCGAAGCGGCTCGGTTCCGGGCCGATCCGCACGCGTGCGTACAGGATCGCGGCGCCCTCCGGTGAGGCCAGCACCGGTTCCACCGACAGTTCCCGCACCTCCGGCAGATCGTCGCACAGCGCCGAAATGCGTTGTGCCAGTACGGCCAGCGCCTGCTTGTCCACCGGCTCCCCGATGGCGCGGCCCGATCCGGCCTGCCCGTCGAGCAACGGTGCGGCGCGCGGGGCGTCGATCAATTCGACCGCCTCTGCCTGGGTCAGCGGCAACGCCCGGTAGGCGCGGTCGCCGAGCAGATCGATGATGGTTCCGGAGAGACCGAATCCGATGACGGATCCGAACGACGGGTCGTCCTGCACCCGCAGCACACACCCCACCCCCTTGGTCGCCATCTTCTGGATGTGGACCACCGCGTTGCCGGTCAGTTCCGCCAGATCGGTGTAGGCGCGCCGGACCGCCGTGTCGCGCCACAGGTCGAGGCGGACACCGGTGAAATCCGGTCGGCTGCGCCACATTTCGCCGGTGGCCTTGGCGGCGACGGGATATCCCAGCTCCGCGGCCGCCGCGACGGCGGCGTCGGGATCACGAGCTTCCCGGAACTCCACCACGCGAATGCCGTAGCAGGCGAGCAGTTCCGCGGCCTCCAGATCGCCGAGCCAGTCCCCGTCGGGACTGCGAGACATCCACTGCTCCACCAGGTCTCGCGCGCGGCCGACCTCGAGACCGTCCGGGCGCACCACCAGGGAGGCCGGGCGGGTCCGCCACGCCGCGTATCGCCGCACCCGTGCCAGCGCTCGCGCCGCGCGTTCCGGATCGGGGTAGGACGGAATGGAACCGCGGTCGACGATGCCGCCGGCACCGCGCACCGTGAGCAGATTCGGCATACCGTGATCGGCGACGAAGGTGGTGAGCACGGGTTTGACCGCATCCTGCGCGCCGGCCCGGATCGCCTCGGCGAAGGCGGTGACCGCCGCCGGCACCGGCGGCGCGAAGATGACGATGACAGCGTCGACCTCGGCCGAATCCATCGCACTCGCGACGGCGGTCAGGTAGTCGGCGGGTTCGGCCTGGGGCCCCAGATCGGTCGGCTCCCCGACCTCCAGTCCCTCCCCGCGCGCGGCGTCCACCGCCAGCCAGCCCAGGGCGGCGCTGTTGCCGATCACCGCGAGTCGCGGGCCGTCCGGCAGCGGCTGGTAGGCCAGCAGCATGGCGCAGTCGAACAATTCGGCGATCGTATCGACCTGCACGATGCCGGCCTGGGCGAACAGATCGCGCTCCACCGAACGTTCCAGACCGCTGACCGGCACGTTGGCGGCGTTGCGGCCGCTGCTCACCGCCACCACCGGTTTGGTGCGGGCCACCCGGCGGGCGATGCGGGAGAATTTGCGCGGATTGCCGAAGGTCTCCAGATACAGCAGCACGACGTCGGTGTCGGGATCGGTATCCCAATACTGCAGCAGGTCGTTCCCCGACACATCGGCGCGATTACCGGCCGAGACGAAGGTCGACAGTCCGAGTTTGCGCGCCGCCGCCTCGGCCAGGATGGCCGCGCCCAGCGGCCCGGACTGGCAGAAGAATCCGACCCGGCCACGGCCCGGTAGCACCGGCGCGAGCGTCGCGTTCAGCGAGACCGCCGGATCGCTGTTGGCGATACCGAGCGCGCTCGGTCCCACCACGCGCATGCCGTGGCCGCGTGCGGCGTCGACCAGATCGCGCTCGGCGCGGAAGCCCGCCGGCCCGGTTTCGGAGAATCCGGCGGTCAGCACGACCAGGCCTTTGACCCCCTTGGCCATACAGTCGTCGAGGACCGATTTGATCTCCTCGGCCGGTACGGCGACCACCGCCAGATCCAGTTCGTCGGGGATGTCGTGCACGGTCGGATAGGCGCGCACACCGCGCACGGAGGTCCGATTCGGATTCACCGGATATACCGGGCCCTGGAACACGCCGGACAGCAGATTCGCCAGCACCGCCCCGCCGACCCGGCTCGCCGACGGGGTGGCACCGATGACGGCGATCGACCGCGGCGCCAGCAGATTGCCGACACTGCGTGCCTCCGAGGCCCGCTCCCGCGAATCCCGCACCGACAGCAGCGCTTCGGTGGGGTCGATGGCGAATTCGAGGTGCAGCACGGACCCGTCGCGGCTGCGTTGCACCTGGTACCCCGCCTCCCGGAAGACCGTGACCATGGTGTGGTTCTCGGCGAGCACCTCGGCGACGAAGGTGTCGATATCGTTCTCGGCGGCCGCCCCGGCCAGATGCTCGAGCAGGATCGATCCCAGGCCGCGGCCCTGATGTTCGTCGGCGACGACGAACGCCACCTCCGCCGCGCGGGGACCTTCGCGATCGGTGAGCAGTTCGTAGCGGCCGACCGCGATGATCACCGACCCCAGTTCGACGACCAGCCCCACCCGGTTGTGGTAGTCCACGTGGGTGGTCCGGTACAGATCCTTCGGTGTCATCCGCGGGTACGGACCGAAATAGCGTAGATAACGGGTCCGATCGGACAGCGCCGCGTGGAAGGCCTGCATCGGCTCCGCATCGTCGGGGGTGATCGGCCGCAGCCGGACCACACCGCCGTCGGCGGCGAGTACATCGGCGAACCAATGCTGCGGGGGCGGCGGCGGATCGGCGGGAGTGTTCTCGGCGTCCGGTGCGGGGACGGATGATTCAGTCACGGGGGTCCTCCGGGTCCAGGCCCAGCAATCCGTAGGTCGCGCGGCGGGTGGCGAGCACCGAGGTGTCGATCGCGCGCTGCGCGCGGTCGAGATGGGCGTCGCCGGTGTCGAGCGCGCCGCCCGGCCCCTCCCAGGGGATGAAGGCGGTGTCGCCGCCGTCGCCCATCGTGGTCGGCGCCGGCACGGTCGGGGCGTAGCCGCGCACCAGCTCACGCCAGTCCTCGGGAATGGCGGTGCCCGGGTCGATCTCGCGATCCAGCGCCGTCGCCAGCAGGTGGGTCCACGCGCGCGGCACCACCCGGACCAGTCCGTAACCGCCGCCGCCCACCGCGAGCCAGCGCCCTTCGGCGTACCGGTCCGCGAGTTCACGCATGGCACGAAACGCCGCGCGCTGGCCGTCGACGGTGAGTTCGAGGTCGGCGAGCGGGTCCTCGCGATGGCTGTCGACCCCGCACTGACTCACCACCAGTTGCGGCCGGAACGCGGCCAGCGCCCCGGGCACGACGGCGTGAAATCCGCGCAGCCACTGTGCATCCCGCGTGCCGGGCAGCACGGCGAGATTGATCGCGGTGCCCTCCGCGGGGCCGGCGCCGATCTCCTCGGGCCAGCCGGTGTTGGGCCACAACGTCGCCGGATGCTGATGCAGCGAAATGGTCAGCACGCGCGGATCGTCGTAGAAGGCGCGCTGCACGCCGTCGCCGTGGTGCACGTCGACGTCGACGTAGGCGATGCGGTCGAAGCCGTTGTCCAGCAGCCACGAAATGGCCACCGCCACATCGTTGTAGACGCAGAACCCGGATGCGGCATCGGGCATCGCGTGATGCATGCCACCCCCGATGCTGACCGCCCGCCGGGCGCGGCCCGCCGCGATTTCCGCGGCGGCGGCGAGGGTTCCGCCGACGATCACCGAGGCCGCCTCGTGCATATGAGGGAAGACGGGATTGTCCATCGAACCGAGCCCGTGCGGGGGTGCCGCCGGCGGTGTCGTGCCCGGAGGTGCGGGCACGGCGTGGCGCACGGCCTCGAGGTAGGCGGCGGTGTGGATGCGCAGCAACTCACCGTCACCGGCCGGGCCGGGTGCGAGGGTTTCGATGCCGTCGAGCAAACCCAGACTGCGCGCGAGCGCCATCGTGAATCGGAGCCGGGCCGGTTTCATCGGATGTTCCGGGGTCCAGGTGTAGTCCAGGAAGCGGTCGGTCCACACCACGGCGGCGTCGTCTGCCATAACGGTCACGCTAGCCCACCGCGGCCCGTCGCCGTGGCGTTGCTCGCACCGGCGGGGACACGGGAAGCAGACCACCCGCGTTGTCGTTGTCATGCAGTAGAAATGCAAGACGACACCGGGCGCGCCTGTCGCCCGCGCGCATCCGGTCGCGCGCGCAGGTATCGGCGAGGTTCGTGCAGGACGTGCGAAATATGCTGACGCCGATTGTGCAGCCGGGCGTGGGTAGAATTCGTGCCGACGAAGGGGTAACAGGTGAAGGATCTGGTCGACACCACGGAGATGTATCTCCGTACCATCTACGACCTCGAGGAGGAGGGCGTGGTGCCGTTGCGGGCGCGTATCGCCGAGCGCCTCGAGCAGAGCGGCCCGACGGTGAGTCAGACGGTCGCGCGGATGGAGCGCGACGGTCTGCTGATGGTCGCCGGCGACCGCCACCTCGAACTCACCGACAAGGGCCGCGCGATGGCCGTGGCGGTCATGCGCAAACACCGGCTGGCCGAACGGTTGCTGGTCGACGTGATCGGGCTGGACTGGCAGAACGTGCACGCCGAAGCCTGCCGCTGGGAGCACGTGATGAGCGAGGAGGTGGAACTGCGTCTGCTCGAGGTGCTCAATCACCCCACCACCTCGCCCTACGGCAACCCCATCCCCGGCTTGGACGAACTCGGCGTCAACTCCATCAATTCCGGTGAGGAGACCCTCGTCCGGCTTTCCGATCTGCCGCCCGGCCAGGTGTCGGCGGTCGTGGTGCGCCGGTTGTCGGAGCATATTCAGGCCGATCCGGACGTGATCGGTCAGCTGCGGGAGGCCGGGGTGGTTCCCGATGCCCGCGTGACCGTCGAGACCAAGCCCGGTGTGGTGATCATCTCGGTGCCGGGGCACGTCGGTTTCGAACTGTCCGACGAGATGGCCCACGCCGTCCAGGTCAGGCTGGCCTGACGGATGAAACTTCTGGTAACCGGCGGTGCCGGATATGTCGGCGGAGTCTGCGCCCAGGTACTGGTTCAGGACGGCCACGAGGTCGTGGTGGTCGACGATCTGTCCACCGGCAACGCCGAGGGTGTACCGGCCGGCGCGAAATTCGTCGACGGGGATATCGCGACCACCGGCGTCGAGCTGATCGAATCCGAATCCTTCGATGGCGTCCTGCATTTCGCGGCGCAGTCGCTGGTCGGCGAATCGGTGCAGCAGCCCGAGAAGTACTGGTACGGCAATGTGGTCAAGACGCTGGCGCTGCTGGAGGCGATTCGTCGCACGCAGACCCCGCGGCTGGTGTTCTCCTCGACCGCGGCGGTCTACGGTGAGCCGGAACAGGTTCCGATTCTCGAGTCCGCCCCGCCCCGCCCGACCAACCCCTACGGCGCCTCCAAGCTCGCGATCGACCACGCGATCACCTCGTACGCCGTCGCGCACGGTCTGGCCGCCACGAGTTTGCGGTATTTCAACGTCGCCGGCGCGTACGGAGGGCTCGGCGAGAACCGCGTGGTGGAAACCCATCTCATCCCGCTGATCCTGCAAACGGCTCTCGGACATCGGGATTCGATTTCCGTGTTCGGCACCGATTATCCGACGCCGGACGGCACCGCGGTGCGTGACTACATCCACATCCGTGATCTCGCTCGCGCGCATGTCCTGGCATTGGCGCAGTCGCGGCCCGGCGAACATCGCATCTTCAATCTCGGTAGCGGTACGGGTTTCTCGGTGCGCGAAGTGATCTTGGCCTGTGAGCGCGTCGTGGGCCGGCCGATTCCGGCGGTCGACGCGCCGCGGCGCGCCGGTGATCCGGCGGTGCTGATCGCGTCGAGCGCGAAGGCGATCGACGAGCTCGGCTGGCAGCCCGAACACAACGATCTCGACGAAATCGTCTCCGACGCCTGGGATTTCCTCACCTCGCTCGGTGACCGCGCGCACAGCGCTCGCTGATACGCGCGGCCTCCGGGCCCCTGAGCGGGTCGCTGTCATCGCGACTCCGGCTCGCCGTCATCGGCGATGACGAGGTCGACACCCAGCCCCGCGGCGATATCGCGGCCGCTGACGGCGAGCTTGCGCACATCGTCGGGGCGCATACCGGTGCGTAGCGCCGCGTCCAGCAGTCGTGCGATGCGGTGAGCCGGGTCGGCCCGCAGCGCAGCCTCGAACGCGACACCTGCCAGCGGTCCGTCACCGCGGGTATAGGCGCTGTAGCCGAAGAGGGTGGCCAGCTCGGCCCGGTCCGGGCCGGTGAGACCGCGGCAGGCACGAGACCACAGCGCCTCGGCCGCCGCGGCGTGCGCACCCAGCGCCACCGCGAACAGCGAATCACGCACCGCGGTGTCCCGCACGGCGACGGCCAGATCCGCGAGTTCGCGTGGATCGAGGTCATCGCCCGATTCCACAGTGCTGATCTGCCACAACACCATGTCCAGGGCCGCGCGACTGTAGGAGCGCGGCTCCCCGGCACGCAGTGCGCGCCGGAACCGCTGCCTGGCGGCCTCCGCGGCATTGCCGATCGCGGCGTCGATCTGGAGACGCAGTGGCGTGTTCTCTGCCACCGCGGCGGTGAGCTCGGTGCGCGAGCCCCGGATGGGGCGGCCGTCGAGAACCTGCGCGAGCGCGACCGGTGAGGCCGCCGGATCCGCTTGTATACCGGCACTGCCGGTATCGAGCACGCTCCACCAGTCGGCGCCCGGGGTGATCTCGCCCACGGCCCATGCCTCCGCGAGAAGCACATCCTGGCTCCGCAGCGCACCGTCGAGCACCCGCACGAGATCGCGATGGCGGGCCGCACGCCGCCCGGCCCGCCCCGCCCGCGGCGCCGTCGCACGATCGTCGACGATCAGCGCCACCACACCGACGGCTTGCTCCTGCCCGCAGATGCCGGCCAGTTGCGCGGCCAGCCGCACCCACGCCCCGCATCCCGCCACATCGAGATCGTGCCGGGCCACCGCGCCGAGATAGACCGCGCCCGGATACTTCTGCGACCGCAGCAGCAGGCACACCACCAGCGAACGCTGCGGGCGAAACCCCAACAGCGCGGGCACGGCCGCGATGAATTCCGCCGGTTCGCTCATCGTCAACGCGGTCGCCGCCCACAGCTGTTCGGCGCCGCCCGCCCGGACGCGGCGCCCCTCCTCGCCGCCGCCTCGCTCACGAGACATGTCACCGTCGCCCGTGCCGGGCGGATCCGATTCGGCCTCGCCCGCGAGGCCGTGCGCCGTGCCGGACGGTGCCGAGGCCGATGCCGGACCGGCGAACGTTGTGTCGGCCTCGCTCGCCGCGAGTTCCGGCGGCGTATCACGCTGCGGGGGTGCCGGTTTCGCCGTATCACCACCGTCATCCACCATCTCGTCCTCGTCGCGCGGAGGACCGTATTCCTCGGCACCGCTGTCGTTTCCGCGGCAATCGGCGCGCGGTCGCCCCATCCGGCCGACCTCACTGCGCACGCAGCGCTCCGGCGTCATCGAGTCGCCACCGCGGGCACTGTGCTCGGCACCGACGCATTCGTGCACGGTGACGCACGCGGCGCCGGCACACCGGCCCTGCGGCGCCTCCGCGCGCACACTCCCCCGAATATCGCCGCATCGCAGCGGAACTCGACCCGCCCCGGCCGCCGCGCCTGCCATACCGCCCGCCGCGCGGGCGACGCCCCCACGCGACCGGCACATCCGGTTCGCGCATCCGGCGACTCGCGAAGGAAGTGACCAAGCGGCGACAGCCTCGTGATCGGTAGCCGCTTCGGCCTCCGCGGCCTTGCCCGGATGAGCCGCGGTCTCCGGTCCGCTGTCCCGGCCCGGCATGCCCTCTCGCACCGTCGATTCGGGCCGGGTTCTGGGGCCCGGCGCGGTTCGGGGTATGTCCGTCTCCGCCGAGGCCACGCTCGTTGTCTGCGGAACCGCGCTCGACGGCGAAGGGCCCTGCGCCGCATCGTGGCTATCGGTGCTGGGCCGGCTGGGGTCGGTGTGTGTGGTCATGGCGTCCACACTGCCCGTACGCCACTGCCGAGCCGGCGGGCTGAGCTGGGCTTTTATTTGGTCTGGGGAGCCGGTCGAAAACTGGGGATCGCGGTACCGACACGCGGTGCGACCGAGCGGGGATGTCGGGGCCTGCTGTTACGGTTGCGCCGGGGAGAGCACAGTCGCCGACGGCCTCAGCGGGTACGGACCTTGGCGACCGCCGCCGTGAAGACCTGGTCCAGGCCGGTCGTATCCGGCGCGGCGGCACCGAAAGTCATTGCCGTGGTTTCGATTCGGATGTCGCCGATCTGCGCGAGCAGGGTCCGCAGCGCCGGATCGGCGGAACTGCCGGGCGGCGAGCCGGTCACCGTCCGACCGAAGGCCACGGTGTCGTCGGCGTCGACCGGCGGGGGCGGTAGCAGCCGGGTGGTGATCGTGCGATCTATCGCGCCGTGCCGAGCGTGCGCCGTCGTGCAGCGGGAAAGCTGGTCTCCCAGCGAGGACAACGGCTCGTCGGTACGGCTCAGCACGACGGTGATCGTCGCTCGGGTCCGGTCGTCGGTCCCGACCGTCGCCGCGGTCCCGGTGGGATCGGGCGGGGCGGGTGCGCAGTCGGGCGGATCGATCTGTGCCCCCGGCGGAATCGCGGTGAGATCCGCGGCCGCCGCCGCGGCGCGATCACCGGAGGCGACGACGGTCGTATATCCCGCCGGGAATCGGTCCTGGCCCGGCAGCATCGCTGTGAGATCGCCGTCGATATGCCGGGTGACCACACTCTGGCGCATCGCGGTCGGATGCCCGGACACCGTGGAACCGCACGCGGCGAGCAGACAACTCAAGGCCGCGTACCCGACGGTGTGGCCGAACCCGCGGCGCCTCCGCGAGGCCGGCGGATTCGGGACGCTCACTCCCCCACTATGGCCGATGCCGTCGCCCCCGCGGATCTGCCACGCCGACCTGGCGGGAATACCGGCCGCGGATCCGGAGTTGTGTTCTCCGGTAGGGCATGAGCGTGGCCTACCTCCGCCGGGTACGCTCCGCGACCGCTACTCTGCGGGGGTTACATCCCCCGGTGGACCGGCGGTTTCCGTCGGATGTCACCGCCCGCACGCCGACCGGTACGCGACACCCCCGCGCGTACCCTGGACGGTGGCGAGGTGGCGAGATCCGGCACCGGACCACTACTGAAAAACGACTGAGGCGGACAGGGCTTGACCAGGGAGTTTGGCAAATGAGCAGTATGTACGAGCTGGAGTTCCCCGCTCCGCAGCTGTCCTCGGCCGACGGCGAGGGTCCGGTGCTGGTGCACGGCCTGGAAGGTTTCACCGACGCGGGCCACGCGGTACGGCTGGCAACGACCCATCTGCGCGAAAGCCTCGAATCCGAGCTCGTCGCCTCGTTCGACGTCGATGAATTGCTCGACTATCGCTCGCGGCGTCCGCTGATGACCTTCAAGACCGACCATTTCTCGGACTACGCCGATCCGGAACTGAACCTGTGGGCGCTGCGCGACACCGCCGGCACCCCGTTCCTGCTGCTGTCCGGCATCGAACCGGACCTGCGCTGGGAGAAGTTCGTGACGGCCGTGCGCCTGCTGGCCGAACAGCTCGGCGTGCGCCGCAGCATCGGCCTGAGCGCCATCCCGATGGCGATTCCGCACACCAGGCCGCTGGGTATCACCGCCCACGCCAGCGACCGCGATCTGATCGGTGAACATCAGCGCTGGCCCGGCGAGCTGCAGGTTCCGGGCAGCGCGTCGTCGCTGCTGGAGTACCGCATGGGACAGCACGGCCACGAATCCATCGGTTTCTCGGTGCACGTCCCGCACTATCTGGCGCAGACCGCCTATCCGGAGGCCGCGCAGACGCTGCTGGAGAACGTCGCCGACAACGCGGGCCTGGAACTTCCGCTGGCGGCGCTCGGTGAGGCCGCGGCCCGCGTACGCGAACAGGTCAACGAGCACATCGCCGGAAACGCCGAGGTGGAGACGGTCGTCCAGGCGCTCGAGCGTCAGTACGACAGCTTCGTCACCGCGCAGGAGCGCCGCTCCAGCCTGCTCGCCGGAGAGGCCGACCTGCCGACCGGTGAGGAACTGGGCGCGGAGTTCGAGCGCTTCCTCGCCGAGCAGACCGAATTCGGCGACGGCGACGAGCCCCGGGACTGACCCGCACCACATCGCCCGGCGCGCACGGTTCACCGCCGTCCCGCCGGGCGATGCGGTACCCGCGACGGTTCGTCGGTAACGTGGACGCACGTGCAGCTGTCCGAACTGGTTCCCGACCGTGCCGTGCCCGACGTGGATGCCGACTGGCTGTACGAAACCTTCGCCGAATGGACCTCCGCCCAGGGGCTGACGCTGTATCCGGCGCAGGAAGAGGCGCTGATCGAGCTGATGACCGGCGCGAACGTCATCCTCGCCACACCCACCGGCTCGGGAAAATCGATGGTCGCCGTCGGCGCGCACTTCGCCGCGCTGAACCGGGGTGAGCGCAGCTACTACACCGCGCCGATCAAGGCACTGGTCAGCGAGAAGTTCTTCGCGCTGTGCGAGGTGTTCGGCGCCGACAAGGTCGGGATGGTCACCGGCGACGCCGCGGTGAATCCGACGGCCCCCATCATCTGCGCCACCGCCGAGATCCTCGCGAATCTCGCGCTGCGGGAGGGCGCGGACGCCGATATCGGCCAGGTGGTGATGGACGAATTCCATTTCTACGCCGATCCCGATCGCGGCTGGGCCTGGCAGGTCCCGCTGCTGGAACTGCCACGCGCCCAATTCCTGTTGATGTCGGCCACTTTGGGTGAGGTGGACCATTTCGCGCGGGATCTGGAACGGCGCACCGGACGCTCCACCGCCATCGTCACCGGATCGGAGCGCCCGGTGCCGCTGCTGTTCTCGTATGTCCGCACCCCCATCACGGAAACCCTGGAAGACCTGGTGACCACCAGCCAGGCCCCGGTCTACGTGGTGCACTTCACCCAGGCCGCCGCGCTGGAGCGCGCCCAGGCGCTGACGAGTGTGAACTTCGCGTCGAAGGCGGAGAAGGACGCGATCGCCCAGGCGCTGGGCGGTTTCCGGTTCGCGACCGGATTCGGCAAGACACTGTCGCGGCTGATCCGCCACGGGATCGGCGTCCATCACGCCGGGATGTTGCCGAAGTATCGGCGTCTGGTGGAGCGGCTGGCCCAGGACGGTCTGCTGAAGGTCGTCTGCGGCACCGACACCCTCGGCGTGGGCATCAACGTGCCGATCCGCACGGTGCTGCTCACCGGATTGACGAAATTCGACGGGGTGCGCACGCGGCGGTTGAAGGCGCGCGAATTCCATCAGATCGCGGGCCGGGCCGGGCGCGCCGGATACGACACCGTCGGCACGGTGGTGGTCCAGGCTCCCGAGCACGAGGTGGAGAACGCCAGACTGGTCGCCAAGGCCGGCGACGATCCGAAGAAGCTGCGCAAAATCCAGCGGCGTAAACCGCCGGAGGGTTTCGTATCCTGGTCCGAGGACACCTTCGACCGGCTCGTCGCCGCGCAGCCCGAACCCATGGTGTCACGATTCCGGGTCACCAATTCGATGCTGCTCAATGTCATCGCCCGGCCCGGCAACTGCTTCGACGCGATGCGTCACCTACTCGAGGACAATCACGAACCCCGGCCTGCGCAGCGCAAACACATTCTGAAGGCGATCCGGCTCTACCGGGCGCTGCGCGACGCGGGAGTGGTCCAGCAACTCGACGAACCGGATGCCACCGGCCGGCGGGCGCGGCTCACCGTCGACCTGCAGCGCGACTTCGCGCTCGACCAGCCGCTGTCGCCGTTCGCGCTGGCAGCGCTGGAGCTGCTTGACAAGTCGGCTCCCAGCTACACACTGGATGTGGTGTCGATCATCGAATCCACACTGGAGGATCCGCGCCAGTTGCTGCTCGCCCAGCAGCACCGGGCGCGGGGTGCGGCGATCGCCGAGATGAAGGCCGACGGCATCGAATACGACGAGCGCATGGAGCTGATCGAGGAGATCACCTGGCCGAAGCCGCTGGCCGAGCTGATCGAACCGGCCTTCGAAACCTATCGCGGCGGCCATCCGTGGGTCTCGGAATTCAGCCCCTCCCCCAAGGCCGTGGTGCGCGAAATGATCGAGCGCTCACTGACTTTCGCCGAACTGATCTCCCAGTACGAGCTGGCGCGCTCGGAGGGGCTGGTGCTGCGCTATCTCGCCGACGCCTACCGCGCACTGCGCCGGACCGTCCCCGAGTCGGCGCGCACCGAGGAACTCGAGGACATCACCGAATGGCTGGGTGAGCTTGTCCGCCAAGTCGATTCGAGCCTGCTCGACGAATGGGAACAACTCACCAATCCGGGCGCCGAGACCGACGACGACCAACTCGCCTTCGGCGCCGACACCGTGCGGCCGATCACCGCGAACGAACGCGCGTTCCGGGTCATGGTGCGCAACAGCATGTTTCGGCGGGTCGAGCTGGCCGCCCGGCAGCGCTGGGACGAACTCGGCGAATTCGACGACGGTCCGGACTGGGCCGACGATCTGGCCCCGTACTTCGACGAATACGGTGCGATCGGCACCGGCCCGGACGCGCGCGGCCCGGCGCTGTTCGCCGTCGAGACCCGACCGGGCTTCTGGCGGGTGCGCCAGATACTCGACGATCCGGCCGGTGATCACGGCTGGGCGCTCGAGGCCGTCGTTGATCTGGCCGAATCCGATGCCGCCGGCGAGGTGGTCTTCGACGAGATGACGGTGCGGGCCGGATGAGCACGATCGTCCTCGACCTCCGCCGCGATCCCGCCACGACGCTCGTACGCCGCCGAAAACCCGGTGCCGACGCGCTGATCTGATCCGGCCACCGTCCCCGGTGCGGGCCGCGCTCACCCGAGCGTGATCAAGCCGACCCTCGTTCCGGTTCGTTTCCCGTGCCCTCGCGCTGATACTCTCTCGCTCGCTGCCTGCAGCGGGAGGCTGCCCAGAAGAAAGAGAGTTCCCTTAGATTGACCGGTACAAACGCGCCCGAGTCGCCCTGTCTCGTCATCGACCTCGATCGGGTGCGCGGCAACTTCCACGCTTTCCGTGCGGCCTTCCCGTCGGCACGAATTCGCTTCGCTGTCAAAGCATCTCCGATGCCGGAGATCATCCGGCTGCTCGATTCCGAGGGCGCCGAATTCGACGTCGCCAGTATCGGCGAGATCGAGATGTGTGTGGCGCTGGGCGTCGACCCGGCAGCGCTCTGCTACGGCAACCCGATCAAGAAGGCCGCCCACATCGCCGCCGCCTACGCCGCGGGTGTCCGCCGGTTCGCCTTCGACACCGAGGACGACCTGGAGCGGATCGCCGAACTCGCGCCGGGCTCGGAGGTGGAGTGCCGGTTCCTGGCCTCGGCGCCGCAGTCGCAGACCCCGTTCGGCACCAAATTCGGCTGCGCGCCCGGTGAGGCGGTGCGACTGCTGGTGCGCGCCCGCGACCTGGGCCTGCAGGTGGCCGGCCCCTATTTCCACGTGGGCTCCCAGCAGCTGGATCCGGTGGCGTGGCAGATCGGCATCGAACAGGCCGCGGCCATCACGGAAGCGCTGGCGGTCAAGGACATCCCGGTGGCGTCGGTGAATATCGGTGGGGGCCTGCCGATTTCGTACGCCGATCCGGCGCCGGAGCTGTCCGAACTGAGTGTCGTGATCGCCGAGTCGGCGACGCGGCACCTTCCCGAGCACACCGACCTGGTGGTGGAACCCGGCCGCGCCCTGGTGGGCAATGCCGGCGTGATCCACGCCGAGGTCGTGAACGTGCGCACCGCGCCGGACGGGCGGCGCTGGGTGTATCTCGACATCGGCCGCTACAACGGTATGGCCGAGACCGAGAACGAGTACATCGCCTACCGGATCGAAACCGACCGCGACGGTGACCCCGTCGACGAGGCGGTGATCGCGGGCCCGACCTGCGACGGAGACGATGTACTGTATCAACGCACGCGAGTCCTTCTGCCGACCACGCTGCGAGCCGGTGATCCCGTTCGGATCCTCGATACCGGCGCTTATACGGCGAGCTATTCGTCGGTGTCCTTCAACGGTTTTCCGCCTTTGACTGTGCATGTCATCGGCGCTGAGCGAGAGTGAGTTTGCCCATGACGGCAGAATTCACCGGCTGGCACGTGCTGGCCGAGTTCGGTGGTGTCGACGTAGCCCTCTGCGACGATCTCGAACGACTCGAAACAGCGCTTCGACAATCGTTGCTCGCCGCGGGAGTGACGATCTGCGAGGTGGTGCACAAGAAGTTCGAGCCCCACGGCGTGACGGTGCTGGCGCTGCTGTCGGAATCGCACGCGTCGATCCACACCTATCCGGAATCCGGCGACATCTTCGTCGACGTGTTCACCTGCGGCAGCATCGGCGCCGGCGCCACCAAGGCGGTCGAGTTGCTGCAGGATGCGCTGCAGCCGGAATCGGTGCACATGGAGGTCGTGCAGCGCGGGCATCAGGCACGCCGGGTGCACGAGCCGGTCGGAGCGGGCCTCACGCGCGTATGGGATCTGTCGGACGTGATCGTCGATGCGCGGACTCCGTTCCAGCACATGGTGATCGCGCGCACCGCGCAGGGTGTGTCGCTGTTCTCCGACGACGACCGGCAGTCCACCGAGTTCTCCCAGCTGACCTATCACGAGGCGATGCTGGTCCCGGCCTACGCGCTGGCGGCCAAGCTCGACAACGTGCTCATCATCGGTTCCGGCGAGGGTGTGGCCAGCCAGATGTCGGAGGCCGCGGGCGCGACCCGGGTCGACCACGTCGATATCGACCGGATGGAGGTCGAGCTGTGCGCCCGGCATCTGCCCTACGGATACACTCCGGCCGATCTGGAGGCCGCGGTCGGTGGTGACGGCGCGATCCGGATGCATTACGCCGACGGCTGGGATTTCCTGGCCGAGGCCGAATCCGCCGGTGTGCGCTACGACGTGATCGTCATCGATCTGCCCGACGAGCGGGTCGAGGACGCCCAGCACAACCGCCTCTACGAGGAGGAGTTCCTTACCCGATGTAAGGCGTTGCTGGCCGAGGGCGGCGTGCTGGCCGCTCAGGCCGGGTGCCCGACGATGTGGCGCAACGAGACGCTGAAGCGTTCGTGGCAGCGGTTCACCGATCTGTTCGACACTGTGGTGCCCTACGGCAGCGACGAGCACGAGTGGACGTTCCTGTTCGGTGTCGCCGAGCGCATCGACGACCCGGTCGCGGTGATGTGCGAGAAGCTGCCGAAGCTGCCCTACCGCGCGGAGACGGTCGACGAACGCGCGCTGGTGCGCGGCGCCATCGAACCGTACGCACTGCGGGAGATCGCCGCTCGAGCCTGACAGGGGCGGCATTCGCAGCACGGGATCCCTTGCGCGGCAACTGAATACGAGGAGGACTGCCCGGGACAACCGTCCCGGGCGGTCCGCGTATGGGTAACCGGTGCCACCGAATCGGCCGCGCAGCCCCAGCATCTCGCGGGCAGTGGCCGTTCACCGAGGCTCAGGCGCGCTCCTGTCGCCACTGGGCCGTGCGCTCGACGTAGCGGTCGAGGTGGTGGGCGACGAACACTTCGGGCAGCCAGTCGTTGCCCGTGACCGCCGACGACCAGACGAAGGTCCGCACGGGCTCCTCGCATCCGATGAGCTCGATCGGGCGCAGATCGTATTCCGGATCCTCGAAGGCTTCGATGATCCGCCAGTCGGCCGCGGTCAGCCCGCGCAGGACCAGCCCGCCCGCCATCCGCCCGGGCTCGGCCACCAGTCCCGGATAGAGCCGCTGTGGCAGCGCCGCCACCCGCCAGCCCCGCGCGACCGCGACGTCCATATCGGGAGTGCGGCCCAGCAGTACCTCGAGCACGGGGCCGAATTGCAGAGTGCCGTAGGCGAACAGGTCCGGACCGGGGTCGTCGGGGCGCGCTCGGCGTTGCGGCGCGGACTTCTTCGCCGCGGTCATCGGATCACCCGCCCGGCATCTCCGGCGCCGCTTTCCGCGCGCCTATCCGTCGTTACGTCGAACCATCCATTCCTGCTCGCACACCCGTTTCGCATCCCTCCACTGTGCCGAATGGGCCGGCGACGCCTCACACCGGGTAAACGTGACCTACATCACAGATCGCGTCGCCGCTGGTCGCAGGTTGCCGAGAAATCGCCAACCCGGAAAAATCGGGATTTCGCGGAATGCACGCATTGGCTCTCGCAGGACTAACCGACGGGCCGTACCGAATTCCCGGTGACCCGGGCGAACAGGTCCGCGTCGTGGGAGTTGACGATGGTGATCGCATTGCCGTGCGCGCGGCCCAGTTCCACCAGCCGCCGGCGGTTCTCCAGATACGCGCCGCGCACGATCGAGCCCAGCTCGAACGACCACCAGAACAGCGGCGTCTTGGGCCCGGCCGGGTCGATCTCGCTCGCGACGTAGAACGCGTCACCGGCGTGCAGCAGCCAGCCCGACCCCGTGTCGACGGCGACCCCGACGTGCCCGCGCGTATGGCCGGGCAACGGGACGACCAGGATTTCCGGCGGCAGTCCCGGCAGGTCGCGTACCGCGCGGAAACCGAACCACTCGTCGGTGCCGTCGAGTTCGTTGACCATCCAGCGCGGGCCGTGCGACCACTGGGCCGCGCGGTAGCGCAGCCGCTCCGACAGCGTCCGGCCGGCGGTCGCCGCCCGAAATTCGGGGCCGTGCACGTGAATCGTGGCCTCGGGAAAGTCCGCCACACCCGCGGCGTGGTCGAGATCGAGATGGGTGAGGATGATGTGGCGCACATCGGCGGGGTCGTAGCCCAGCGCCTGGATCTGCCGGATCGCGGTGTGATGCTCGGCGGGCCGGATGCCCAGCAGGAAGCGGCCGGGGCCGACGAAGCGGCCGGGTTCGCGCACGCTGTCGAGCCCGAATCCGGTATCCACCAGCACCAACCCGGTCCTGGTCTCGATGAGCAGGCAGTGGTCCACCATGCCCATGGCCATGGTGCCGCAGTTGAGGTGATGAATCCGCACGCGACGAGCGTTCCAGACGCTCACCGGCCGGTCAATCGGGATGGGAGAGCATGGAATTTCTCATATCGGGCGTTGTGCCCGAATGATTTCCGCAAGCTGTTCGTAGTCCTCCACGCGCGCGGTCGAACCCCGGAACACCAGGCCGAGGGTGCGCCCCGGCGCCGGCGCCGCGAAACGGGCGATATCCAATGTGCCACGGGAGGTTTCGGCCGCCACGGCCATCTCGGGAATCAGCGTCACCCCGAGCCCTCCGCCCACACACTGCACCACCGTCGTCAGCGAGGCGGCGCGGGTATCGCCGACCGGTCCCGGACGCACGTCCTGCGACCGGCACAGATCCAGCGTCTGGTCCCGCAGGCAGTGTCCCTCGTCGAGCAACAGCAGCGGCAGCTCGTCCAACGCCGCGGGTGCGATGTCGCTCCGCCCGGCCAACGCATGCCCCAGGGGCGTGACCAGCACGAATTCTTCGGTGTAGAGCGGGATTTCGACCATGCCGGTGGCCTCGGACGGCAACGCCATCATCGCGACGTCGAGGACGCCGCTGCGCAATCCGTCGAGCAGCCGCGCGGTCTGATCCTCGATGACGTGCGGCACCAGAGCGGGCAGCCGCCGGCGCAGTTCCGGCAGCAATGTCGGCAGCACATAAGGCGCGACGGTGGGGATGATGCCCATGCGCAGGGTGCCACCGAGGCTGTCGCCGGCCGCGGTGGCGACGAAGCGGTCGGCGGCCTCGAGGGTCGCCATCGCCTGCGGTAGCAGCCTTTTCCCCGCACCGGTCACCAGCACCCGGCGGGTGCTGCGCTCGATCAACTGCAGGCCCAGTCCGTTTTCCAAAGATGCCAGCGCCTGCGATAACGTGGGTTGGCTCACATTCAGGTGAGCCGCGGCGGTCCCGAAGTGGCGATATTCCGCAATCGCCACGAACGCACGCAGCTGTGACAGGGTGGGCTGATAAGTCTGATCAGTCACGCCTATCAGTATAGTGCAACTGATCACCTTTACCTTTTACTGGGTTTTGGGCATGATCGACAGCGAAATGCTTCGACGGTGTCCCGCACAAGGGCGACCCGTCACCCGTGTCCCACTACGACGAAGGAGACAACATGGCTCTGCTGACCATCGGCGACCAGTTCCCCGCCTACAACCTGACGGCGGTCATCGGCGGTGACCTGTCGAAGGTGAACGCGCAGCAGCCCGACGACTACTTCACCCAGGTCTCGAGTGACGACTACGCCGGCAAGTGGCGCATCGTCTTCTTCTGGCCGAAGGACTTCACCTTCGTGTGCCCGACCGAGATCGCCGCCTTCGGCAAGCTGAACGAGGAGTTCGCCGACCGCGACGCCCAGGTCCTGGGTGTGTCGGTCGACAACGAGTTCGTGCACTTCCAGTGGCGCGCCCAGCACGAGGACCTCAAGACCCTCCCCTTCCCGATGCTGAGCGACCTCAAGCGGGAGCTCGTCACCGCGACCGGCGTGCTGAACGCCGACGGTGTCGCCGACCGCGCGACCTTCATCGTCGACCCGAACAACGAGGTCCAGTTCGTCTCCGTGACCGCCGGGTCGGTCGGCCGCAACGTCGACGAGGTGCTGCGCGTGCTCGACGCCCTGCAGTCCGACGAGCTGTGCGCCTGCAACTGGAAGAAGGGCGACCCGACCATCGACGCCGGTGAACTGCTGTCCGCGAGCGTCTGATCACCGAAAAGGAAGTGCCTGCCCGTGTCTGTTGAAAACCTGAAGAATTCGCTTCCCGAATACGCCAAGGACCTCAAGCTCAACCTGTCGTCCATCGCGCGGTCGACCGTGCTGAACGAACAGCAGCTGTGGGGCACCCTGCTCGCCGCGGCGGCCGCCACCCGGTCGGCCACCACCCTGCGCGAGATCGGCGAGGAGGCCGCCGACACCCTGTCCGCGGAGGCCTACAACGCGGCACTGGGCGCGGCCTCGATCATGGGTATGAACAACGTGTTCTACCGGGGCCGGGCGTTCCTCGAGGGTCGATACGACGACCTGCGGGCCGGACTGCGCATGCAGATCATCGGCAATCCGGGCGTCGACAAGGCCGATTTCGAGCTGTGGTCGTTCGCAGTGTCGTCGATCAACGGCTGCCAGCACTGCCTGGAAGCGCACGAGCACACTCTGCGCGAGGCCGGTGTGTCACGTGAGGTGATCTTCGAGGCGCTGCGTGTCGCCGCGATCGTCGCCGGCGTCGGCCAGGCCGTACAGGCCAGCGAGACACTGGCCGCCGCCGCGGTCTGATACTCGAAACGCGTCTCTCACGATGCCCCGTCCCGTCCATCGGGACGGGGCATCGTGTGCGTTGCTACGGGTACGCTGGGGCAGCATGAGCCAATGGGAAAGCGACGGCACGCAGGTCGAGGTGGTTCGGGTCTTCACCGACGTCACCGGCCGGCTCGGCAACCCACTGGGCATCGTGCGCGCGGACGCGGTGACCGAGGTCGATCACCAATTACTGGCGGCCCGAGTCGGTCACAGCGAAACGGTGGTCCTCGACGATCCGGTATCCGGCCGCACCCGGATGCGCATCTACACCCCGGCGCGGGAACTGCCGTTCGCAGGACATCCGACGGTCGGCGCGGCGTGGTGGCTGGCCGATCAGGGGCATCCCGTGAAGATCATCGACGTCCCCGCCGGTCCCGTCGAAATCCAGATGCTCGACGACGGACTGGTCTGGATTCGCGCCCGCGCCGAGTGGGCACCCGAATTCACGTTCGACGAATTCTCCGATGCCGCCTTCCTCGACACGGTCGATCCACGCCACTTCACCGACGGCCAGCACTACGTGTGGGCCTGGACGAACGAGGCACGCGGTGCCGTGCACGCGCGAATGTTCGCTCCCGCCTTGGGAATCGCCGAGGACGAGGCGACGGGCGCGGCCGCGATCGCACTCACCGCGAAGCTGCGCCGCAGCCTGATCGTCACCCAGGGCGCGGGCTCGCAACTGTTCACCGAATGGGATTCCGACGGCTGGGTGCGCCTGGGCGGGCGCGTCGTGGCCGACCACCCCATACTCCTCTGAGGAGACTGACTCAGGCGACGGCGGCGATCAACATGTACGCGGTCCCGAGGTCCATCACCACATGCGGAACGACGCCGATCGCGCCCGGTGCGCCGGCCGGATGCGAAATACTGTGCCGTAGTGCGGTTCTCGTCCGCGGGAACAGCAGCAGGAGACCGTCGAGCGCGAACAGGGCTGCCATGATCGCCACGGGCACGGCCGGCGGGCCACCCGCGCCGCGCATCTCCGCATGCCCCATACCGTGGTGATGCCCGGCCATCACCCACAGCATCGCCGCCGCCGCGACCAGGTGGTAGACCACCGCCGGAAGGCGGAATTCGACGCCACCGTCTCCGGATGTCGTCCGCCAGTGCGCGATGCGCACGATCGACAGCACGGCGTACACGACGATCATGGCGATGAGCACCCCGCGAATCGCATCGGGCGCGGCAGCCGCGGGGAACAGCAACATCGCGAGCATGACCAGGCACATCAGGAGATGAGCCGCATCGGATTCGTGCTCGTCGACGCCGATCGGCCACGTCCCCGGCCGTGATCCACCCGATCCTCCCGGTGCCACCGGTGCCACCGGCACCGCCACGTGCCGCACGAGCACGATGCCCGCCGCGGCGACGAACGCCACGATCACGCCCCAGCGCAACACCTCGTGCTCGGTCACGAAAGAGCCCACACCCCACCACCTTCCGACGCGCGGCGTGTCCGCCTTCGCACACCATGCTCGCACGGCGAGGCATCGGGCACTGCTCGTCGGGCGGCCGGGGGCACCGAAGAGGCAGCTGACGGGCAGAGCGCGGACTCAGCCCAGCGCGCGGCCTATCGCCGCCGCCAGCTCGGCGATCTGCTCATCGGTGATGACGAACGCCGGCGAGATCTGCAGCGCGCCCTGCCCGGCCGAGCGAGTGGAAACGCCTTCGGCGCGTAACGCTTTCACCATGGCCGGTCCCTCGGACGGATCGGCGAGCTGGACCCCGGCCACCGCGCCCAGCCCACTGCGCACCTGCGCCACGCGGGGATGTCCGGCCAGCGGCGCTAGGTGTTCGTGCAGCAGCGATTCGATGTTCTTGCTGGCGTCGAGCAGATGTTCGCGTTCGATGATGTCGAGGTTGGCCATCGCGGCGGCGGCCGATCCGGCGTGGCCGCCGTAGGTGTAGCCGTGCCGGAACCACACCCCGCCACCGAAGAACGGTTCGGCCACCCGCGGCGCCACGAAGACCGCGCCCATCGGCAGATAGCCGGAGGTCAGGCCCTTCGCGGTGGTCATCAGATCCGGTTCGAGCCCGAATCGGGTGGAGGCGAACCAGGATCCGCCGATCCGCCCGAATCCGGTGACGACCTCGTCGGCGACGAACAGGATGTCGTTGTCGCGGCAGAGGCGGCGGACCTCGGTGAGATATCCCTCCGGCGGCAGATACACCCCGCCCGCCCCGATGATCGGCTCGCAGAAGAATGCCGCGATGCGGTCGGCGCCCACCTCGTCGATCAGTGCCCGCAGTGCTTGCGCCTGGTCGAATTCGACCGTGCGGGTATCGGCCATCAGCTCGCCGTAGCCCTCGTGATTGACCTCGATGCCGGCCAGCGCCGTTCCGGCGACGTGCATTCCGTGATAGGCCAGCCGGCGGCCGACCAGCAGCGTCTTGTCCGGACGGCCCTGTTGACGCCAGAAGCGGCGGGCGAGTTTCGCGGCGGTGTCGACCGAATCCGACCCACCGGAGGTGAACATGATCTTGCTGCCCGGCACCGGCGCCAGCTCCGACAACCGCTCGGCCAGCCGTTGCGTCACCGGCGCGGTCAGGTCGCCGAAGTTCGAATAGTGTGCCAGCGTGGACAATTGCGCCGCGACCGCATCGGCGATCTCGCGACGGCCGTGACCGACGTTGGTGAACCACAGCCCCGCCGTCGCATCGAGGTAGCGCCGCCCGGCCTCGTCCCAGATGTAGGCGCCCTCACCGCGGGCGACCACGAAGGCGCCGTCGCGCTCCACCGCGCCCATATCCGCGAATCCGTGCCACAGCGCACCCATGCTCGGCTCCTCTTCCCGTCATCCGGTGGCGATGGGCCTACCCGATCGCCTGCGCCGCCAGACTACCCGCGCCGCGCCCGAGCAGGCCCGGTCGTCCGGTCTGCGCAATCCACCGGCAACCGCGCGGTCAGACCGGGACGGGAGCTTCGCGACGGTGGTCCAGCGACCCGAGCCACGCCACCGCGATCGCCAGCAGCGTGATCACCGCGGCCAGCATCACCACCCCGATCAGCAGCGACGGATAGCCCTGCACGCGTGGATCCAGGAACGGGTACGGATACCAGTCGACGATCTCGCCGCGGATCAGGCTGTAGCCGCAGTAGAGGATCGGATAGATCAGCCACCCGCCGATGAGCGCGGCCGAGACCCGCAGCCGCGCCGACACCAGAATCCAGTCGGCGACCACCACGATCGGCAGCACCCGATGCAGTGTGTCGTTGATCCACTTGTCGGTGAGCATCACATCGATGTTCGCCAGCAGCACCGCGTAGATCACCGCGGTGATCAGCAGATACAGCGTGGCCGCGCCGCGCACCACCTGCCAGCGCCGCGCGGCCGGATCCAGCAGGCCGCCGCCCAGCAGAACCAGCACGCCGGCGATATTGGATTCGATGGTGAAGTAGCCGAGGTAGTTACCGAGGGAGAAGGCCGGCGACCCGTGGGCGCGGATCGGGATCCACAGCAGGGCAACAATTCCCAGTACACCGACGGCGATCCGCGGGATCCGGATCCAGATCGGCGTCCCCGCGCGGGCCATCATCGTTCGATCCTCGCATACCGGTCGTCCCGGGAGGCGATTTCACCACCGGCACCAGGGCTGCGGGCAGACGACGACCGCCACCGGCGTCATCCGGTGGCACGGGACGTGCTCCGGGCCTAGGCCGATGCGATCGGTGAGGTGCGCTGCCTCGTCGCGGGCTCCGCCGCCACCGGCCGGCGCAGCGTGTTCGACGCGGCCGACGCGACCGCGTGCACGCCCTCGCGAACCAGTGCGGCAATACCCAGCAGCACCGACACCACGCGGAGTCCACGGACCCACATCGGCGTTCCGGAACCAGCAGTCATGGCCCGATGGTGACATATCCGGCCCCGGCCGGGAACCAAGATCATCCAATAGCAACGATTCGGTTATCTTCACGATTCGGCGTCCCGACCAGCGCGGGAACGGGGCGGACGGCCGGTTTCGCTACGCTGGTCGATGCAATGACCTCGACTGCCACCACCCGCGAGTTGCGCGCTCGCCTGGCCGACCTCTCCCTCCGCGACGAACACCGGCTGCGCCGACGGCTGGACAAGGCGCACGGCAACGACGGTGAGATCGAGCGGCTGGAGCGCGAGATAGCCGCCGCGCAGGCCAGTATCGAGACCCGCCGCGCCGCCGTCCCGGCCATTCGCTATCCCGAACAACTGCCCGTCTCCGCCCATCGCGACGATATCGCCGCCGCGATCGCCGCCCATCAGGTCGTGGTGATCGCCGGTGAGACGGGCTCGGGTAAGACCACGCAGATCCCGAAGATCTGCCTGGAACTCGGGCGCGGGATCCGCGGCACCATCGGCCACACCCAGCCTCGGCGGCTGGCGGCCCGGACGGTGGCCGAACGTATTGCGGCCGAACTCGATACCGAACTCGGCGACGTCGTCGGCTACACCGTGCGCTTCACCGATCAGGCCTCCGATCGCACCCTGATCAAATTGATGACCGACGGCATCCTGCTCGCCGAAATCCAGCGCGACCGCCTGCTGCGCCGCTACGACACGATCATCATCGACGAGGCGCACGAGCGCAGCCTCAACATCGACTTCCTGCTCGGCTACCTGAGGTCGCTGCTGCCGAAGCGTCCGGACCTCAAAGTGATCATCACCTCGGCGACCATCGACCCGGAGCTGTTCGCCCGCCATTTCGCCGATCCGGTCTCCGGGGAGCCCGCGCCGATCGTCGAGGTGTCGGGCCGGTCCTATCCGGTCGAAATCCGGTATCGCCCGCTGGCTCCCGAGATGACCGACGCCGACGACGAGGACGAGTTCGAGGAGCAGCCGGCGCCGCGTCGCGGCCGGGCGAGCGGACGCGGCGGCGCCGAGGACGCTCGCGACCAGACCGATGCCATCGGCGACGCGGTGCGCGAACTGCTCGCCGAGGGCGACGGCGACGTGCTGGTCTTCCTGTCCGGTGAACGCGAGATCCGCGACACCGCCGACACCCTGCGCGACCTGAAACTGCCACGGACCGAGATCGTTCCGCTGTACGCGCGCCTGTCCGCGGCCGAACAGCATCGGGTCTTCCAGCCGCACACCGGCCGCCGTGTGGTGCTGGCCACCAACGTCGCCGAGACCTCGCTCACCGTGCCGGGCATCCGCTACGTGGTGGACCCGGGCACCGCGCGCATCTCCCGCTATTCGATGCGCACCAAGGTGCAGCGCCTGCCGATCGAGCCGATCTCACAGGCCTCCGCACGGCAACGGTCCGGGCGCTGTGGACGTGTGGCCGACGGTATCTGCATCCGGCTCTACTCCGAGGAGGACTTCGAGGCCCGCCCGGCCTTCACCGAACCGGAGATCCTGCGCACCAACCTGGCCGCGGTCATCCTGCAGATGACCGCGCTGGGGCTCGGCGACATCGAGAGCTTTCCGTTCGTGGAGGCGCCGGACCGGCGGGCGATCCGCGACGGTATCGCCTTGCTGCTGGAACTCGGCGCGCTCGGGCGCCCCGGCGAGACGTCCGCGCCCGCGCGTGGTGCTCGCCGGCGCCGCGGACGCGGCAGCGACGCCGCCGCCGGGGGCCTTCTGCGCGCGCCGGAGGGCGGAGACGATTTGGCACTCACCGCGGTGGGACGGCAGATGGCCCAGCTCCCGGTCGACCCGCGGATGGCGCGCATGCTCGTCGCCGCGGAGGCCAACGGCTGCCTGTCCGAAGTGCTGGTCATCGTCGCGGCGCTGTCGATCCAGGACGTGCGGGAACGGCCGGCCGAATTCCAGCAGGCCGCCGACACCAAACACGCCCGGTTCTCCGTCGAGGGCTCGGACTTCCTCGCCTATCTGCGCCTGTGGGACTATCTGCGCGGACAGCGGAAATCGTTGTCGTCCAATCAATTCCGGCGGCTGTGCCGCGACGAGTTCCTGCACTATCTGCGCATCCGGGAATGGCAGGATCTGCAGGGGCAGCTGCGCACCATCACCAAGAGCCTCGGCTGGTCCGCCGCGGAATCGATCGCCCCGCAACAGAATTCGGATGCGCTGCCGTGGGACGGCGACGGGATCCATCGGGCGCTGCTGGCGGGCATGCTGTCGCATATCGGTGTGCGCGAGGCGGAATCTCGGGAGTTTCTCGGCGCCCGCGGCGCGAAATTCATGATCTTCCCCGGATCGGCCCTGGCGAAGAAGCCGCCGCGCTGGGTGATGGCGGCCGAACTGGTGGAAACCTCGCGGTTGTGGGGCCGCATGGCCGCGCGGATCGAGCCCGAATGGGCCGAACGGCTCGCCGGTGACCTGGTCAAACGCAACTACTCGGAACCGCACTGGTCCTCCCGGCGCGGCGCGGCGATGGCCTACGAGCGGGTCACTCTCTACGGCATTCCGCTGGTCACCCAGCGCCGCGTCGACTTCGGCCGCATCGATGCGCAGCTCTCGCGGGAACTGTTCATCCGGCACGCACTGGTCCAGGGCGAATGGCAGACCCGGCATGGGTTCTTCCATCGCAACCGCGAACTGCTCGACGACGTGGCCGACTTGGAGCATCGGGCGCGTCGGCGCGACATTCTCGTCGACGACCAGGTGCTGTTCGATTTCTACGATCAGCGCATCCCCGCCGACGTGGTGTCGGTGCGGCATTTCGACAGCTGGTGGCGCAAGGCCGAACGCGAGGATCCGCGTCTGCTGGACTTCTCGACCGCCACCGTGGTCAATGCGCAAGCCGCCCAGCTGGATCCGGCCGCCTACCCGGACAGCTGGCGGCAGGGCGAACTGAGTTTCCCGCTCACCTACCAGTTCGAGCCGGGTCAGGCCGACGACGGCGTGACCGTGCACATCCCGGTCGCCCAGCTCGCCCATGTGCGGGCCGTGGGCTTCGACTGGCTGGTCCCCGGCATGCGTGAAGAACTCGCCGCCGCACTGATCAAGACCCTGCCGAAACAGCTGCGCCGCAGCGTCGTTCCCGCGCCGGACTTCGCGAAGGCCGCGCTGGCACGGCTGACCCCGCGCGCCGAACCGTTGCGCACCGGACTGGCCCGCGAGCTGTCGGCACTGGCGTCGACCTCGATCGCGCCGGCCGACCTCGACCCGGGCGCCCTGCCCGACCATCTGCGGATGACATTCGCCGTCACCGGTCCCGACGGCGCCGACCTCGCCCGAGGCAAGAGCCTGGCCGCTTTGAAAACCGAGCTGTCCCAGCAGGTTTCGCAATCGGTGGCGAAGGCGACGAGCGCGGCCGAACGAGCGCCGGCGACGGTGTGGACGGCGCAGACGCTGGGCACCGTACCGCAGACCATTCGGCGTGAGGTCGGCGGTCAGACCATCACCGGCTATCCCGCCCTGGTCAGCGAGGGTGACGGGGTGGCCGTGCGCGTGCTGTCGTCGCCGGCGGCGCAGCGCGCCGCGATGCGCACCGGCACCAGGGCGCTGCTGCTGCGCGAGATGCCGGCCGCGCAGCGCTCGGTCACCTCGGGACTGTCAGCCGCCGACCGCCTCGCGCTGAGCCAGAGCCCGTACGGATCGATGGACGCGCTGCTCGACGACTGCCGCGCCTGCGCGGCCGACGAACTGATCGCCGCACACGGCGGTCCGGTACGCAGTCCGGAGCAGTTCACACGGCTCGTCGACCAGGTGCGACCGCAGTTCGCCGGTGCGGTCGCGCGCGTCCTCGCACTGGTTGTCCCGGTGCTGGCGGCCGCGCACCGGGTGCGGACCGCCCTGGCCGACACCACCGATCGCGATATCGCCGACGATGTCGCCGGGCAGCTCGACGAACTGGTCTTCGCCGGTTTCGTGAGCGAATTCGGCATCACCCGGCTCCGCGAGATTCCGCGATATCTGCACGCCGCCGAGGCACGGCTGCTCGCGCTGCCCGCCTCGGCCGATCGCGACCGTCAAGGCGCGGCCGAGCTGGATCGGGTCCATGCCGCGTACGCGCGACTGCTCGACCGTCTTCCGGGCGCGCGCCGCACGGCCGCCGACGTCACCGAGATCTGGTGGATGATCGAGGAACTGCGGGTGAGCCTGTTCGCACAGCAGCTGGGCACGCCGTATCCGGTGTCCGCCAAGCGAATCATCAAGGTCATCGACGGAATCGGCGCGGCGCCGGCCGGGGCCCGGCCCCGCTGATCAGTCGGCGCCGGCGGCCACCGAACGGTCGGCGCGGTGGCGGCGCAGATCGTCGATCTCACGTTCGAAATCGTCGGCGGAGCTGAAGGACCGGTAGACCGATGCGAAGCGCAGATAGGCGACCTCGTCCAGATCGCGCAGCGGCCCGAGGATGGCCAGACCGACCTCGTGGCTCGGCACCTCCGGAGAACCCTTCGCGCGCACCGCGTCCTCGACCTGCTGGGCGAGCAGGTTCAGGGCGTCGTCGTCGACCTCGCGCCCCTGGCAGGCCCGGCGGACGCCACGGATCACCTTCTCGCGGCTGAACGGCTCGGTGACACCGCTGCGCTTGACCACCGAGAGGATCGCGGTCTCGACCGTGGTGAAGCGGCGCCCGCACTGCGGACATGCGCGACGGCGCCTGATTGCGCTGCCTTCCTCGGCCTCACGCGAGTCGACCACCCGCGAATCCGGGTGCCGACAGTACGGGCAATGCATCCGGGATCCTTCGTCGATGCCTGCGTCGGTTCGCGACGAGCTGCCTGCCCTCGACCTGTTCCGCCGATACAGCCGCACTCACCACGTATGTCCTGAGCGTCTTTCAGGATACCCGTACAGCGTTCGCCCCGGCCCATGCGGACCCGCGACCGGGCCCGCTCACGCCGTCAGTTGCCACTGGCTCGTCAGGTCGGCGATCAGATCCGGCAGGCGATTCAGCAATCGTCCGGCAGCGAGATCACCGGCGAACGGAACCGACAGCACCTGGCGGGCGAGCCCCGGAGCGGCCTGCATCCGTTCGTAACAGGGCACCAGATCGCCGGTGATGTAGGTCCAGCGCGGGTCGCGGTCGGCCCAGTTGAAGGCGGGCAACGGAGTGCGCAGCGTCATCGTGCGCCCGTCGACCTCGGCCGAGACGGTGGTCGGTGCGAACACACCGGGTGCGCGCACCCCGGGTACCGCGGGTTTCGCCGCCAGGGTGCTGACGTAGGTCATCACCCGGCCCATCGCGCCCTGCCCCTGTGCGGTGAGATCCCATTGATCGGCGATGATCTGATTCTGTTCGCGATCGGTCATCCGCATCAGCGCGTCGTCGTACCCGGCGACCGTGCCCGTGGCGAGTGAGCGCCAGGCCCGCACCGCGTTGTCGTCGAGCACGCCGGCGGCGTACATCTCCTCGATCGCGGGCAATCCACCGGCGACGTAGGCCTCGTGCATCGGCACCTGGTCGAGGAAGATGTGCTTCTGCATGATCATCAGCCGAGTCTGGAACCACGCCAGATCCTCGGCGGTGAGCCGCGGACCCTCGGTGGCCAGGAGCCGGATGTCGGCGGGCAGCGCCGCCACGAGCTGCGGCGGTGTGGCCCGCAACAGATCCGCGACCGCGCCGCCGATCTGGTGAATACCCGGCACGCGGAGAATGGTTGCCACATCGCTCATATCGAAGAATCCGGAGGCGAACGATCCGCCTGCCAGTCCGGCCAGCCCGGTCCAGTAGAACTCCGGATGGGCGGTCGTCAGCCGGAGGTAGTTCACGTAGACCTGGGTGAAGGTGCGCGAATTCGCGGCCACCCCGCGGATCGGATCCCACGCCGCCAGGTCGATATCGGCATCCGTGGTGGCCACCGTCAGCCAATACTGATGTAGCAGGGCCGCATACCGCCGTGGTGAGATCCCGTCGGCGCGGGCCTGCTCGAGCGCCGCGGCCAGCGTCGAAGTATCCAGCGGCAGCTCCGGATTCAGGCCACCGGCGCTCTCCCCGGCCCCGTTCACAACCGGAATGTCCAGATATGCGGTGTATCCCGCCTCCGCGCGCACCGCCGGTGCCGCGGCGAAAGCAATCACGAAACAGATGAGCAGTGCGGCCGTGCGTGCGAACACTCGCGGCAGCGCCCGATGGAGGGTGTGCACCATGATGCCTCGTCCTCGAAATCCGTTGGCGGAGAATGTAGCCCCGATCACATTCCGAGCAGAGTAGCAACATGTTTCAGTTGTGGATCAATAAATCCGGCCACGCGATGGCGTGTCCCGGGAGCCCTCGACCACGGCCTATCGCGACGCCGGAACCACGAGAGTGCGCCCGGCGGCCACTTCGGTGCCACGCAGTCCGTTCAATTCCACGATGCGAGCCACGGTGTCGCGCACCGCATCCCCCGGCGCCACCCGCTGCGCGAGGTCGGACAGCGACTCGCCGGGCTGCACCTGGACCGTCTGCGTGGATGCCGGGCTGCCCGCGTCACGCAGCTGCGCCACTCCCAGGAGTCCGCAGACCGCCGCCGCGGTGAGCAGTGCGGTCGCGGCGAGCGTGGCCAGCCCGATACGAGCCTGTTCCACCCGCCGGAGCGGATGCGGCCCGCGGGCCGGCGCGGCGACCGGCACCCGGTCGTAGCCCGCCACGACATGCGGGCGCTGCAGACCGCGGGGACGTCGGAGGTCGGCCCGGCGGTGGCGCCGGACCGGCCGCACGGTATGGACGGGAGCATCGCCGGACGAGCGGGTCCGGGTGCCGATCGTGCTGAATTCATCGACCGCGGTACGCATCTGACGACCTCCATGAATGCTGTGACGAGTGCTGGGCGGATGGATCACAGGGGTATGAGAGTTGTGGCGTATTCGCTCATCTGTTCGAAGAACTGATGTTCGAATTCTTACCACGCGGGGCCGACAAAGTCACCAGCCACGCCGACATGCGTCGAACAGATGTTTGAAACCTGGCCGCGGGCGGACTACATTCGAAGCACGCGATCCGGCGGCGCCGGCAGAACCCGACGTCGGCAGAACCCGACAGACACGCCCCGGCAGACAGACGAACGGAGGACGGCGAGCGTGAGCGAACGTACGGTGGTCGGACACGAGGAGGCGGCCGGCAACGGCACGGTCTCCCCCGACGGTGCCCAGGCGCCGGCCGGTGACACCGAAACCCCCGGCAACGGAGCGGATCTCACCGTCCGCCAGCGCAAGGTACTCGAGGTCATCCGGACCTCGGTGAACGAACGCGGCTATCCCCCGAGCATCCGCGAGATCGGCGACGCGGTCGGACTCACCTCCACCTCGTCGGTCGCGCATCAGCTACGCGCGCTCGAGCGCAAGGGCTATCTGCGCCGCGATCCCAACCGTCCGCGTGCGGTCGACGTCCGTGGCCTGGACGAGACCGCCGTGCGGGCGGCCGGTGCCGCGCCGGTGCTGCGCGCGGTGGCGACCGAAACCTCCGACGCGACCCCGGCGCCCACCTACGTCCCGGTGCTGGGCCGCATCGCCGCCGGTGGGCCGATCCTCGCCGAACAGGCGGTCGAGGATGTGTTCCCGCTGCCGCGCGAACTGGTCGGCGAGGGTTCGCTGTTCCTGCTGAAGGTCGTCGGCGAATCGATGGTCGACGCGGCGATCTGCGACGGTGACTGGGTGGTGGTCCGCCAGCAGAACGTCGCCGACAACGGCGATATCGTCGCCGCGATGATCGAGGGCGAGGCGACGGTCAAGACGTTCAAACGCACCGGCGATCAGGTGTGGCTGATGCCGCACAACCCGCTGTTCGACCCGATCGACGGTAACGACGCGCAGATCCTGGGTAAGGTCGTCACGGTGATCCGCAAGATCTGAGCGCGGTGGCCCGTCCGGGCTCGGCAACGTCGGCTGCCGCCCGGACGGGTGGATCCGTCAGCGCCGGAAGCGGTCGCGCAGCACGGGATCGTTTTCCCACCACAGTCCGCTCTGGACCGGCGCTGCCGCATGCGCCGTCGTCGCGGCGGCGGGCGCGGGCGAGGTCCGCGCCGCCTCGCTCGCCGGCAGCGCCGAAAGTTCTTCGGCCGCATCGAGTTCGGCGTCCATCCGCGCGGCGCTGCGACGTTCGTCGGCCGCCCACGACCGCATCAGGGTCAGCAGATAGGGCAGGCCGAGCACATCGCCGAGCACCCAGATGATGCCCGCGCCGATGATCTGGTCCATCCGTAGATCCGGGCCCCACGTCCGGCCCACCTCGGTGTAGTAGTCCACCACCACCAGCGGCCCGAACCACAGCACCAGCCCCAGCACTCCGTCTGCCAGTGATTCGAACACCGTGATCAACAACGAGACGGCCTGCGAATAGCGATGCGGAACGGGATCGGTCTGCAGCCGCGAATAGAAGTACAGGAATCCGACGGCCACCAGCAGTAGTCGGGTGAGCGCGTCGACCACCCCGTGCCGCAGCACCGCTTCGAACCACGGCGTCAGTATCAGCAGCCAGGGCGTGGCCAGGATGGCGATCGACGGGACCAGCGGATAGGTCAGCACCCGCGCCGGCGCCGAGGCGAGTACGCGGTCCAGCCGCGCGCGTCCCGCCGGGCCGAGCGCATCGCGCAGCACCGTCAGCGGCCGACCGGTCGCCAGGCCGAACGGCACCACGTAGAGCAGCAGCAGTATCTGCAGCGCCCGCATCCAGAACAGGGTGCCCGAGTACACGCCGATCACGCTGATGCCGGTCAGCAACCACACTCCGAGGCCGACCGCGCCGAACGCCCAACTGCGTCCCGCCGACTCCGCACTCCCGCGCCGGTCGGCCCGCCGGCGAGCCAGGCCGTAGCCGAGCCCCAGCGCGGCGGTCACCACGACCGTCGAGGTGTCCCAGCGCCATTCCTCGACGACGGACTGCACGGTCAGCGGCGTGTCGATCCATCCCACGGCAGCCAGTATCCACCCGGCGTTCGGGAGCGTTTGCGCCGGTCCGGCGGGGTGTCCGGTTAGTTCTGATTACCGGATTCATGGGTGTGCGCGACATCCCGGGAGCGATGCGCGGGGCCGTGCGACTCGGCGCAGTGGCCGCTCGGCACGGCGCCGAGTTCGATCAGTTCGGGCTGTGCGTGATCCACCTGCAGCGTGGCGTGCTCGATGTGATGGTCGGCGGCCAGCCACCGCGCCAGATCCTGGCGCACCGCGTGGCAGTCGCGGCCGGGCTCGACCAGCACGTGCGCCGAGAGAGCCGGGGACCCCGAGGTGATCTCCCAGATGTGCAGATCGTGCACCTCGACCACCCCGTCGCGGGCGGCCATGCCGACACCCACCGCCGCCGGATCGATATCGGCCGGGGCGGCCTCCAGGAAGATCCGGCTCGACGCACGGACCAGGCCGACCCCCGCCTTCACCATCAGCGCGACCACCACCAGCGTCGCGATGGCGTCGGCGCGTTCGAAGCCGGTGAGCATGATGACCACCCCGGCCACCGCGGTCGCCAGGAAGGCGTAGAGATCGGTGAGGATGTGCTGGAACGCGCCCTCGACATTCAGGCTGCTGCGATTGGCGCGCGAAATCATCCAGGTGGCAGCGAGATTCACCACCACACCCACCAGCGCGGTCGCGAGCACCAGTCCACCGGTGACCGAGGGTGGCTGGATCAGGCGGCGGATCGCCTCGTAGAGCAGCCAGGCCGACAGGACCAGCAGCGTCAGGCCGTTGGCTTGCGCGGACAGGATTTCCACCCGCTTCCAGCCGAAGGTCATCCGCCCGGCCGGCGGTCGCGCCGCGAGGCGAATCGCCCACAGCGCCAACGCGATCGAGGCGGCGTCGGTGAGCATGTGCGCGGCATCGGACAGCAGGGCCAGCGAGCCGGCCACCACACCCACGACCACCTCGCCGAGGAGGAAGACCACGATGACCGCGAGTGCCCCGGCCAGCCAGCGCCGATCGCTGTCGGGAGTGGCGTGCGCATGACTGTGCGCGTGCCCGTGGCCCGAGCCGTGTGTATGTCCGGCACCCATGCTCCGTACTCCTCTCCGTCGCTACCGCTCGTCATCATATGCATACATCACTATGTATGCAATATCCCCTGCTCGTACTCGCCGCGCAGGTCGGCAGCCGGGTACCCGCGCGCCGATCCCTTTATCCGAACCCGGCGTTCCGAACTCCCGGGCAGTGTCCGAAGACCGCGAGCATTCCCGATAACTTTTGCGGGCCGCGCACTAAATGCGTCCTGCCGATTCTTTTCTCATTCCGGGAACATTCACGATCGAAACCGCCCGAATAGCACGGGATTCACTACGGCCGGTCGCAATACGGTACGGTATACACAATCCCAGTTGCTCCGTGTCAGTGCGAAAGGGCTCGATCATGGCCAAGAAAGTCACCGTCACACTCATCGATGATTACGACGGGAAGTCCAAAGCGGATGAGACCGTGCAGTTCTCGATCGACGGTGTGGCGTATGAAATCGACCTGTCGACATTGAATGCCGGGAAGCTGCGCGGGGCACTCGAACCCTGGACGGAAAAGTCCCGCAAGGTCGGCCGCCTGAAGTCCGGCGGCGGGACCCGCACCAAGTCCGCGGCCGACCGCGAGCAGACGGTGGCGATCCGGGAATGGGCCAAGAAACACGGGTATAACGTCTCCGCGCGCGGCCGCATTTCCTCCGAGGTTGTCGCCGCCTATCACAAAGCGAGCAAGTAGCCGGCATCCGATCTTTCGACCGGATCGTACGTACGCTACGCACCCAGCGGGCCCGCAGCATCACGTCACAGCCGTGATCTTGCGGGCCCGCTCGGCGCGGTAATCTGGTTCTCTGGTTCGGCGCCGCGCCGTACTCACAAGTCGCTGGGAGTAGTTCCGAGGCGGGGTTGGTGTGCATGACAGGGGAAACCGGAATCGGTGAACTGGCTCGACGATGGCGCATCGCGATCGCCGACACCGGCTTCGTTCCCATGTCCATGCGCGAACTGGAGCAACTGCTGGCAGGTCTGCTCGAGCAGTTCGTCGCGATTGTCGGGGCCGAACCGTTCGACGCCGCGGCCGCGGCCACGATCGGTGCCGCCCTGGTCCGCGCCAATCTCACCGATCCGCAGGTCATGCCCCGCTCCGCTCGTGCGCTGGCACCGCTGGCGACCACCGTGTTCCCGCCGGGCGATCGGGTGATCGCGGTTCTGGGCGAGATGGCCCGCGGATATACCGAGGAGTTACTCGCCACCCGGGCGCGGCATCAGGAAATGCTGCACTCGGCGATGGCCGACGCCCGCAATGCCGCCGAGGCCCGATTCCGGGTGGTATTCGACAATGCCGCCATCGCCATCGGCATCGGTGACGCCGAGGGCCGAGTGGTCGATGTCAATCCCGCGATGGCCGCGATGCTCGGCGTCAGCCGCGAGTATCTGCTCGAACGCGGGGTCACCGATCTGATACATCCGGACGACCGCGTGGAATTGCGGCGCCGCGTACTGGGCGAGCTTTTCCACGCCGGCTCGGGCACGATCCGGATGGAATTGCGCTATCCGCGTCCCGAGGGCGTCGACGGCTGGGCCGCGTGGGCGATCACCCTGGTGCCGGCGACCGGCGGGCGGGCGGCGTATCTGCTGGTGGTCGGCGAGGACACCACACAGCGGCGGGAATTGCAGGCCGAATTGCACCGCCAGGCCAGGCTGGACCCGCTGACCGGCCTGCCCAATCGACGGCAACTGGTCGAAGTGCTCTCGGCCATCATCACCGACGCCGGGCCCGAGGACTGCATCGGCTTGTGTTTCATCGACCTCGACGGATTCAAATCGGTCAACGACACCTACGGCCACGGAGTCGGTGATCGGCTGCTCGCGGCCGTCGCGGAGCGGCTCTCGGCGGCGGTTCCGGCGATCATGCTGGCCCGGGTGGGCGGCGACGAATTCGTCGGGCTGGTACGCCCGACCTGCGACACCGACCACATCGCCGCGGTGGCCCAGCGCCTGCTCGACGCGCTGGGCGAACCCATCCCCGTCGACAATCACGACCTGATGATCTCCGCGTGCATCGGCGCGATCGTCACCCCTGTCACCGGCACCGACGCCGAGCGGCTGCTCGATGCCGCCGACGCCGGGCTGTACCGCGCGAAGGCCAGCGGACGCAACCGCTGGGTCCTTCACGCGGCTGATGTCGCCGCCCGGGTGCGCGGCCTAGGATGAGCGGCGTGCAACCTCTGTTACCCGACTGGGCGGCCGACGACATCGACCCCCGGATTCCCAGCCCGGCGCGAGTGTACGACTATCTGCTGGGAGGATTCGCCAATTTCGAGGTGGATCGGTCGGTCGCGGCGCAAATGATCGAGGTCATTCCCGAAGTTCCGCGCACGGCCCGGGCAAACCGCGCATTCTTGCAGCGTGCGGTCGGTTTTCTCGCCGACGCGGGTATCGACCAATTCCTCGATCTGGGCTCCGGAATTCCGACGGCGGGCAACGTGCACGAGATCGCGCAGCGCGTCGTCCCGGGCGCGCGGGTGGTCTATGTCGATATCGATCCGGTCGCGGTGACCATGAGCCGCAAGCTACTGGCGGACAATCCGAACGCGACCGCGGTGCACGGCGATTTCACCGATATCGACGGGGTACTCGAGCATCCGCAGGTCCGCGAACTGCTGGATTTCGATCGGCCGGTCGCCGTCCTGCTGGTATCGATGTTGCATTTCGTGGCCGACGACGCCCTGGCCGCGACGGTATTCGAGCGACTGCGCGCCACCATCGCCTCCGGTAGTTATCTGGCGCTGTCACATCTGACCAGTGAGGGACCGCCCGAGCAGATGGACCGCATGCTCGCGGTGACCGAACGCGTCACCGGCCGCGGCGATCGGCTGCGCACCCGCGCCGAGATCATGGATCTGCTCGGCGATCTGGTCCTGGTCGAACCCGGCCTGGAATATCTGGCCCGGTGGCGGCCGGATCCGGACGAGCCCCTGCCGGATGTCCGGCCCCTCGACGGCTACGCGGGTGTCGCCCGCAAGCCCTGATCCGAGCCGTTGCCCCTCGGCGGCGACATCACAACCGCGGTCCGGGCGCGCCGGGAATTGTCACAAGGCATCTTCTGCGCGAAGTCGATCCCGGTTACAAAGGAATTCCCGCCGGTGCGCTCGAGGAACCGGCCCGCGAGAAGTGTAAGAAGTTGGCTACCGAGGTTTTCGACACCGCCGTCGAGCTGCCGGTCGAGCGCAGCGCCGTCTGGAAGCTGCTCGTCGACCCCCAGTTGTATCCGCGCATCTTCACCGGAATCGGCGCCTGTGAACGGCTCGAGACCGGCGCCGGCGCGCCGCTGTGGCAGCTGCGCATCGGAACCGCCGACACCGAGATCCGGACCCTGTCGCTGACGGTGCGGGTGGGTCCGCGCGGAGAAGCTTTCGAGTTGTACTGCCCGGCAACCGGGAGCTTCGCCTCCGTGCGGCTGCGTGATATCGAGGGCGGCACCCGCGCGGTGATCACGTGTTTCGCCGCCGGCCGGATACATCCGGTCGCCGCGCGCACCTCGACCGCCGGTGCGCAGGCCTGGCTGGACGCCGGGCTGCGGCGGCTGCGCGAATTGGTCACGGCCGCACCGACTTCGGTCGTGGTCAACCGCGAGAACACGCCCCTGCGGCGGCACGCGGACGTCGCTCGCCACATCCTCGGCACGGGCGTGGTACGCACCGCGCGGCCGGACCGCAGTGTGGGGCAGGTGCGCGGACTCGCACGGTGGGGATTCAATCTGGCCGGCGGCTACGCCGCCGCGGCCGCGCATTCCCCCACCCGCATCGCCGTCGTCGACGATCGGCGCAGCCGCACCTTCGCCGACATCGACCGGCGCAGTACCGCACTGGCCGGGGGGATGGCCGGACTGGGCCTGCGCACCGGCGATGCGATCGGCCTGCTCGCCCGCAATCACGCCGGCATGGTCGAAACCATGGTCGCGGCGGGCAAACTCGGTGTGGACACGATTTTGCTGAACGCGGGTCTGTCGGCCCGGCGCATCGAGGAGATCGTGCAGCGGCACCGGCTGGCGCACGTCTTCGTCGACGCCGAACTGGAAGAATTGATCCACTACCTGCACTCCGACATCGTCCGCATCGCCACCGACGACGGCGCACCCGGCCGCACCACCATCGAGGATCTGATCACTCAGGGCGACAACGGTTTCGACAAACCGGCGCGGCCGGGCCGATTGATCGTGCTGACCTCCGGGACCAGCGGCACCCCCAAGGGCGCGCGCCGACCGCACGCCAAGGGGTTCGCCACCGTGGCGGCCCTGCTGTCGCGCATTCCGCTGCGGATGAACGACACCATGCTGATTCCGGCGCCGCTGTTCCACACCTGGGGTCTGGCCGCGCTGCAATTGAGTACCGCGCTGCGTGCCACCGTCGTCCTGCCGGAGCAGTTCGATGCCCGCGACACCCTCCGCCGGATCGCCGAGAACCGGGTCGGCACAGTGATTCTCGTGCCGACCATGGTGCAGCGGATCCTGGATCTGCCGACCCATGTGCGGGCCCGTTACGACACCTCCAGCCTCCGTATCGCGGCCAGTTGCGGCGCCCCGCTGGCCGGTGCCACGGTGCTGCGGTTCACCGACAACTACGGCGATGTGCTGTACAACATCTACGGCTCCACCGAGGTGTCGTGGGCGACCATCGCCACCCCCGAGGATCTGCGGACCGCGCCGACCACCGCCGGGCGGCCGCCGCTCGGCACGAAAATCGCTGTGCTGGGCCCGAATCGGAAGCCCGTGCCGATCGGCGCGACCGGGCGCATCTACGTGGGCAACCACATGCTGTTCGACGGATACGTCAATTCGGCCCCGCCGGACGAGACCGACGGCATGCTCGATACCGGCGACCTGGGGTACCTGGACGCCGACGGCCGGCTGTTCATCGCCGGCCGCGACGACGAGATGATCATCTCGGGTGGTGAGAACGTCTTCCCGCGGCCGGTGGAGGAGGCACTGTCGCATCTGCCGCAGATCGCCGATGTGGCCGTGGTCGGCGTGCCGGACCACGAATTCGGGCAGCGGCTGGCCGCGTTCATCGTCAAGCGGGAGGGTTCGGGCCTGGACCCGGACATGATCCGCACCTACGTCCGCAACCGGCTGAGCCGGTTCTCGGTGCCACGCGACGTCACCTTCCTGTCGGCACTGCCGCGCGGCGAAACCGGCAAGGTGCTCAAACGCCTGCTGATCGGCGGGAATACCGAACTGACCGGCCCGTTTCATCCGGCGGCCGAGTTGTGACCGCTCACCAGGCCACGCCCGGGTGGCCTCCTCATTTGTCACGAGGATGGGCGAAAGGCGTCCATCGGGGTCTCGTTACGGTTACGTTATAAAGGCAGCGCAGTAAACGGGCGGGGGAAGGAAGTTTTCGCCAATGTCTGTTGCCACGCCGGGTTCTGCCGCCTCGCCGAGCGCATCCGGCGACGCCACCGCCACCTCGACGCGCCCCGGCCTGACCATGTCCGGTCAACTGCTGTCGTCGCCGTTGAAGGATGTGTGGTCGCTGTCGCGGCACATGGTCGGCCACTTCGTCGAAAACGTCGCACCCTGCGGCACCCTCCCCGGCGACGCCATCCACGGCGACATCACCACCATCACCCGCACCTGCCTCGAACTCGCCATCAGCCTCCTCGACGGCCGCGACATCCCCGAAAAAACCGAACGCCTCAAAGACGCCGCCGCCGCCTGGGCCCGCGAAGGCGTCCCCATCGACACCATCCACCACGCCATCCACGAAGGCTTCAAAATCGGCTTCGACCTCGTCGTCACCAACGCCACCACCAAAACCCGCACCAACACCACCACCAGCGGCAGCACCACCAGCGGCAGCACCAACAGCGCAGGCGCCCGCAACAAT
>NZ_CAWMPM010000037.1:0-113331 GCF_963869435.1 Nocardia violaceofusca NBRC 14427 | reverse complement strand
GTCGTGCCGCGGGTCTGCCCGCGACCGCCATCGACTACGGCCTGTGGGAGCGCTCGAGCGGACTCGGCACCGCATTGTCCGAAGCCGATTTCGACTGGATGCGCAGGCAGGGTTTCCCCGCGCTCACCGAGGCGGAAGGGCTGGGGCTCTTCGATGCGGCACTGGCAACCGACACCGCTCAGCTCGTGGCACTCCGGGTCGACCCGGCCGTGCTCCGGCAGCGCGGCGAGAGCGTGCCGGCGCTGCTGCGTGGCATCGCGCCGGTGACCGCTCGCCGACGCGCGAACACGTCCGCGGCGGATCGGACCTTCCTGGATACGCTGGCCGGTTTGTCGGATGTGGATCGGCATGTGGCTGTGGTGGATGTGGTGCGGTCGGTGGCTGCGGGTGTGTTGGGGCATGTGTCGGTGGATGGTGTGGAGCCGTTGCGTGCTTTTTCGGAGTTGGGTTTCGATTCGTTGGGTGCGGTGGAGTTTCGGAATCGGTTGTCGGTGGCGACGGGTTTGAAGCTTCCGGCGACGTTGATTTTCGATTATCCGAATGCGGAGGTGGTTGCGCAGTTCATCGGGTCGGAGTTGTCGGGTGGGCCCGTTGACGATGAGGAGGTAATCGGCCGGGTTCGGGTGGATGATGATCCGGTTGCGATTGTGGCGATGAGTTGCCGGTATCCGGGTGGTGTGGGGTCGCCGGAGGATTTGTGGCGGTTGGTCGCCGAGGGCATCGACACCACCGGCGAACTGCCGACGGACCGCGGTTGGGACATCGAAGGCATCTACGATCCCGAGCCGGGTAAGGCGGGCAAGACCTACACGCGGCGCGGTGGTTTTCTTTATTCCGCAGCCGATTTCGATGCCGACTTCTTCGGTATCAGCCCGAACGAGGCCATGGTGATGGATCCGCAGCAGCGGCTGCTGCTGGAGACCTCGTGGGAGGCGCTGGAACGCGCGGGCATCGATCCTGCCGTGCTGCGTGGCAGCTCGACCGGTGTGTTCACCGGTGTGATGTACCACGACTACGCGCAGGGAACGCAGGGCGCCAACAGTGCCGGCGGCAGTCTGGTCTCCGGCCGCGTCGCCTACACGCTGGGTCTGGAAGGTCCTGCGGTGTCGGTGGATACGGCGTGTTCGTCGTCGCTGGTCGCGCTGCATCTGGCCGCGGGATCGCTGCGGTCGGGCGAATGCGATCTGGCCCTGGCCGGCGGAGTCGCGGTGATGGCCTCGCCGGACATGTTCCTCGAGTTCAGCCGTCAGCGCGGTCTCTCACCCGACGGCCGGTGCCGAGCCTTCGCCGACGCCGCGGACGGTGTGGGCTGGTCCGAGGGCGTCGGCGTGCTCGTGCTGGAACGGCTTTCCGATGCGCGGCGCAACGGCCATCAGGTGCTGGCGGTCATCGCCGGTTCCGCGGTGAACCAGGACGGTGCGTCGAACGGTTTCACCGCGCCGAACGGCCCCTCGCAGCAGCGGGTCATCCGCCGCGCGCTGGCCGATGCCGGACTCTCCGCGGGGGAGGTGGATGCGATCGAAGGCCACGGCACCGGGACGACGCTGGGTGATCCCATCGAGGCCCAAGCGCTGCTGGCGACCTACGGCCGGGACCGCGCTGCCGATCGCCCGTTGTGGTTGGGGTCGTTGAAGTCCAATATCGGTCATGCTCAGGCTGCTGCGGGTGTGGGTGGTGTGATCAAGATGGTCATGGCGATGCGCCACGGCGTGTTGCCGAAGACTCTGCATGTCGATCGGCCGAGTACGAAGGTCGATTGGGCGCAGGGCAGTATCGAGTTGCTGACCGAACCGGTGCCGTGGCCGGAGGCGGATCGGCCGCGTCGCGCCGGGGTGTCCTCGTTCGGAATCAGCGGCACCAACGCGCACCTCATCCTCGAACAGCCACAGAGCATGGCGGCGCCGGCGGAGCCCGCGCGCACCGCTCCGGCAGGCGGCGTCCTGCCGTGGGTGATCTCGGCGCGCAGTGCTGCGGCCCTCGCCGGCCAAGCCGACCGTCTCGCGTCCCATATCGGCGAGGAGCACGATCCGATCGACATCGGCTCGTCACTGGCATCCACCCGCAGTGTGCTCGAGCATCGTGCCGTCGTCCTGGGCGGCGACCGTGCCGAATTGCTCGCGGGCACAGCGGGATTGGTTACCGGCGAGCATCTGCCGAGTGTGGTGTCCGGTCGGGTGGTGCCGGGTTCGACGGGCGTGGTGTTCTCGGGGCAGGGTGCGCAGTGGGCCGGTATGGCCGCCGGGCTGCGCGTGTATCCGGTGTTCGCCGAGCATTTCGACCGTATCGTGGCTGAGCTGGATCCGGTTCTGGGACAGTCTGTTTCGCTGGTCGATGCGTTGGCGGACGAGGGTCTGGTCGATCGGACGGTGTTCGCGCAGGCGGGGTTGTTCGCGTTCGAGGTGGCGTTGTACCGGCTGCTCGAATCGTGGGGATTCCGTGCGGATGTGGTGGCGGGTCATTCGATCGGTGAGGTCGCCGCCGCCCATATCGCGGGTGTGTTGTCGCTCGAGGATGCGTGTGTGCTGGTGGCGGCGCGTGGTCGCCTGATGCAGGCGCTGCCCGCCGGTGGGGCGATGGTCGCGGTCGGTGCGTCCGAGACCGACGTGCTGACGCTGCTGAATTCCGGTGCGGTGCCGGCCGGTGACGTGTCGATCGCGGCGGTGAACGGTCCCGTGGCGGTCGTGCTCTCCGGTGCCGAGGACCAAGTCTCGGCGCTGGCCGATGCCTGTGCCGAGCGTGGTTGGCGCACGCATCGCCTGCGGGTGTCGCATGCGTTCCATTCGGCGTCGATGGAGCCGATGCTCGCCGAATTCGCTTCGGCCATCGACGGTGTGAACTTCGGACGTCCGGAGGTCGCACTGGTATCCACGGTGACCGGCGCGAGGGTGACCGACGAGATGTCGGCCCCGTCGTACTGGGTGCGCCAGGTCCGGGATACGGTGCGCTTCGCCGATGCGGTGACCGCGATGGCGGAGCTGGGAGTGTCCCGCTTCGCCGAGGTCGGACCGGATGCGGTGCTGGCCCCGATGATCACACAAACCCTCGAACACCATGCGACACCGGCGTCCACGACCTCGGTGCCGGTCGTGGTGGCGGTGGCGCGCCGGAATCGCGCCGATGCCCGCACGGTCGCGGCCGGCGCCGCCGGACTGTTCGTCGCGGGCGCGCGGGTCGACTGGGCCGGCTGGTACGCCGGGACCGGAGCTCGGCGAATCGACCTGCCCACCTACGCCTTCCAGCGCCGGCGCTACTGGCTGGGGCCGAATGCCGGCACCGGCGGTGACCTCCGGGCGATGGGCCTGGCGTCCACCGGACACCCGCTGCTGTCGGCGGTCGTGTCGCAACCGGAGTCCGATACGGCGACGTTCACCGGCCGCCTGTCGGTGCAGACCCATCCGTGGCTGGCCGATCACCGGGTGAGGGACACGGTGTTGTTCCCCGGAACCGGCTTCGTCGAATTCGCCCTGCACGCCGGGGAACGAGCCGGTACCCCGATGCTCGACGAGTTGGTGCTGCACGCACCGCTGATATTGCCGGACACCGGCGGAGTCGCGGTACGTGTGGTGCTCGGCGAGCCGGACGCGGCGGGCCGTCGCGCGGTCCGGATCTTCTCCTGCCCCGACCGTGATGTCGAGGCGACGCCGGCGTGGACGATGCATGCCGAAGGCGTTCTCACCCCGGACGAGGCCGAGGACTTCGAACCGCTTTCCTGGCCGCCGGCCGGCGCCACCGCTGTCGACGTCGACGGCGTCTACGACGAACTCTCGCAGCTCGGCTACGGGTACGGCCCGCAGTTCCGGGGCTTGCGGGCGGCCTGGCAGCGCGGGCAGGAATTGTTCGCCGAGATCGCGCTCCCCGACACCGGGCACGCCGACGGGTTCGGCATCCATCCGG
This sequence comes from Nocardia violaceofusca NBRC 14427, assembly GCF_963869435.1. Classification (NCBI taxonomy): domain Bacteria; kingdom Bacillati; phylum Actinomycetota; class Actinomycetes; order Mycobacteriales; family Nocardiaceae; genus Nocardia; species Nocardia violaceofusca. Next base: position 109,437 of record NZ_CAWMPM010000037.1, on the reverse strand, counting down.
CGCTGTTCGATGCCGCACTACACGCCGGAATCGTGCACGGCTTCCGCAGCGGCGACCTCGGCGATTCCCCGGCGTTGCCGTTCATGTGGAACCGGGTGGCACTGCACGCGACCGGCGCCGCGGCGCTGCGCGTGCGGATTTCACCGGACGCCGACGGATTCGGCGTGCGAATCACCGACCGGCACGGGCAGCCGGTGCTGTCGGTCGGCGCTCTCGTATCGCGGCCCGTGCCGGCCGAGCGCCTCACCGCGCATCCGGGCTCGGACTCGCTGTTCGGCGTGGAGTGGATCGCCGCCGCACCGGCGTCCGCGACGGTCGAACCGAATCGCATCGCGGTGGTGGGTTCCGGACACGGCTCCGACGATCAGCCACATTATCGCGATCTCGCGGCACTGATCGCCGACCTGGACGCGGCCGACGATACGGTCGCACCCGACGTCGTCGTTCTCGAATGCCCCGCCGACGAGTCCACACCCCCGGTCGCGGCCCGGCAGATCACCGCCGGAGTCCTCGAGACCGTGCAATTGTGGTTGCGCACTGCGCCTTTCGCGCACTCTCGACTTGTCGTTGTCACCCGGCACGCCGTGTCCGTCGACGGGCCCGAGCCGGTGAATCTGGCGCAGGCGCCGGTTTGGGGTCTGGTGCGCGCGGCACAGGCCGAGCACCCCGGTCGTTTCCAGCTCCTCGACCTGGATCATGACCAGGATCCCGTCGCCGCGCTGACCACGACGGCGCCGGACGCCACCGAGCCGGAGATCGCGGTGCGCCGGGCGGCCGTGCTGGTACCGCGCTTGCGCCGGCACGCGACCGGTGCGGCCGTTGCCTCGATCGCGGCCGGCACCGTGCTGGTCACCGGCGGGACCGGTGGCCTCGGTGCGTTGATGGCACGGCACCTCGTGGTGAAACACGGTGTGACGCAGCTTGCGCTGGTGTCGCGCAGCGGACCGGGCGCGCCGGGCGCCGAGCAGTTGCGTGACGAACTGGTCGAACTCGGCGCGCAGGTGCGGATCGCGTCGTGTGATGTGTCGGACCGCGAGGCGTTGGCGGCGTTGATCGACGATATTCCGGACGAGCATCCGCTGATCGGCGTGGTGCATGCGGCGGGCGCCGCCGACAACGGACTGATCGAGTCGATCACGGCGGATCGGTTCGGGCCGGTGTTCGCACCGAAGGTCGACGCGGCCTGGCATCTGCACGAGTTGACGTGTGATCGGCCGTTGTCGCTGTTCGTGGTGGTGTCGTCGGCCGGCGGTTCGGTGCTGGCGGCGGGGCAGGCGAATTATGCTGCGGCGAACGTCTTTCTGGACGCGCTGGCCGCCCATCGCCACGCCGCAGGTCTACCCGCGACCGCCATCGATTACGGATTGTGGGCGACATCGACCGGTCTCGGTTCGATGCTGTCGGAGGGGGACGTCGAGCGCATCCGGCGGCAGGGGCTTCCGCCGCTGAGCGAGACCGAAGGGCTGGAGCTGTTCGATCTGGCGATCGCCAGCGAGTCCGCGCAGCTGGTGGCATTGCGGGTCGATCCGGCGGCCCTGCGCGACCGTGGCGACGCGCTCCCGGCGCTGCTGCGTGGCATCGTCCCCGCCCCGGTACGCCGCCGGACACGAAACCAGAGTCCGGAACCCGCATTCGCCGCCACGCTGGCTGGTTTGTCGGATGTGGATCGGCATGTGGCTGTGGTGGATGTGGTGCGGTCGGTGGCTGCGGGTGTGTTGGGGCATGTGTCGGTGGATGGTGTGGAGCCGTTGCGTGCTTTTTCGGAGTTGGGTTTCGATTCGTTGGGTGCGGTGGAGTTTCGGAATCGGTTGTCGGTGGCGACGGGTTTGAAGCTTCCGGCGACGTTGATTTTCGATTATCCGAATGCGGAGGTGGTTGCTGAGTTCATCGGGTCGGAGTTGGCCGGTACATCGGTTGTCGAGGAAGGGCCGGTCGGTCGGGTTCGGGTGGATGATGATCCGGTTGCGATTGTGGCGATGAGTTGCCGGTATCCGGGTGGTGTGGGGTCGCCGGAGGATTTGTGGCGGTTGGTCGCCGAGGGCATCGACACCAACGGGGAATTGCCGGTCGACCGTGGCTGGGATGTCGACGGTATCTACGACCCCGAGCCCGGCAAGCCCGGCAAGACCTACGCCCGCACCGGTGGATTCCTGTATTCCGCAGCCGATTTCGATGCCGATTTCTTCGGTATCAGTCCCAATGAGGCCATGGTGATGGATCCGCAGCAGAGATTGCTGCTGGAGACCTCGTGGGAGGCGCTGGAACGGGCCGGGATCGATCCTGCCGTGCTGCGTGGCAGCTCGACCGGTGTGTTCACCGGTGTGATGTACCACGACTACGCACAGGGCACCGGCAAGGCCGGAAGCGCCGGAGGAAGTCTCGTCTCCGGGCGGATCGCCTACACGCTGGGTCTGGAAGGTCCTGCGGTGTCGGTGGATACGGCGTGTTCGTCGTCGCTGGTGGCGATGCATCTGGCCGCGCAGTCGCTGCGGTCGGGGGAATGCGATCTGGCGCTGGCCGGCGGTGTCGCGGTCATGGCCACACCGGATATGTTCCTCGAATTCGGCAGGCAGCGTGGATTGTCACCCGACGGCCGGTGTAAGTCCTTCGCGGATGCGGCCGATGGTGTGGGCTGGGCTGAGGGTGCGGGAATGCTTGTGCTGGAACGGCTTTCCGACGCTCGTCGTCATGGTCACGAGGTTGTGGCGGTGCTGGCGGGTTCGGCGGTGAATCAGGATGGTGCGTCGAACGGTTTGACCGCGCCCAACGGTCCGTCGCAGCGGCGGGTGATCCGGCAGGCGCTGGCCAATGCCGGTCTCTCGCCTGCCGAGGTCGACGCCGTGGAGGGCCACGGTACGGGTACGACGCTGGGTGATCCGATCGAGGCCCAGGCGCTGCTCGCCACCTACGGTCAGGATCGGGACCCCGCCAGTCCCCTGTGGCTCGGATCGTTGAAGTCGAACATCGGTCACGCCCAAGCCGCGGCGGGTGTGGCCGGTGTGATCAAGATGGTCATGGCGATGCGCCACGGCGTGCTGCCGAAGACACTGCATGTCGACCGGCCGAGTTCGAAAGTCGATTGGACGCAAGGCAATATCCGGTTGTTGACCGAGTCGGTCGAGTGGCCGGAGGTGAATAGGCCGCGTCGCGCCGGTATCTCGTCCTTCGGACTCAGCGGCACCAACGCCCACCTCATCGTCGAACAGGCGCCGGCCGCCGCGGCCTCCGTACCGGAGACCAGGATCGCTCCGGCCGGTGGGGTCCTGCCGTGGGTGATCTCGGCGCGCGACGGCGCCGCCCTGGCCGAACAAGCCAGACGTCTGACCGCGCGGATCGGCGACCGGCACCCGGTCGACGTCGGCTACTCGCTCGCGACCTCGCGAGTGGTGTTCGATCACCGCGCCGTGGTGCTGGCCGCCGAAGGCGACGACCTGCGGACCGGTATCCAGGCCCTCGGGCGCGGAGAGCCCCTTCCCGGCGTGGTGTCGGGCCGGGTGGTGCCGGGTTCGACGGGTGTGGTGTTCTCGGGTCAGGGTGCGCAGTGGGCCGGTATGGCCGCGGGGCTGCGTGCGTATCCGGTGTTCGCGGAGCACTTCGACCGTATCGTGGATGAGCTGGAACCGGCTCTGGGACAGTCTGTTTCGCTGGTGGAGGCGTTGGCGGACGATGACCTTGTCGACCGGACGGTGTTCGCGCAGGCGGGGTTGTTCGCGTTCGAGGTGGCGTTGTATCGGCTGCTCGAATCGTGGGGGTTCCGTGCGGATGTGGTGGCGGGCCATTCGATCGGTGAGGTCGCGGCCGCACACGTGGCGGGAGTCCTGTCGCTGGCGGACGCGTGCGTGCTGGTGGCTGCGCGCGGGCGACTGATGCAGGCGCTGCCCGCGGGTGGGGCGATGGTCGCGGTGGGCGCTTCTGAGGCGGAGGTGCCGGCGCTGCTGGATTCCGCCGGTGACGTATCGATCGCGGCGGTGAACGGTCCGTCCTCGGTGGTGTTGTCCGGTGCCGAAGCCGATGTGCTGGCGGCGGCTGACAGGTGTGCCGGAAAGGGTTGGCGCACACACCGTTTGCGGGTGTCGCATGCGTTCCATTCGGCGTTGATGGAACCGATGCTGGACGAATTCGCCTCCGCGATAGACGCATTGGCGTTCGAACGTCCGACTGTGGCATTGGTGTCGACGGTGACCGGTGCCAGGGTGACCGACGAGATGTCGGTTCCGTCGTATTGGGTGAACCAGGTTCGGGATACGGTGCGGTTCGCCGCTGCGGTGACGGCGATGGCGGAGTCGGGGGTGTCCCGATTCGCCGAGCTCGGGCCGGATGCGGTGCTGGCCCCCATGGTCACCCAAACCCTCGACGCCACATCCCCCGTGGTGGCGGCATCGTCCCGCCGGCACCAGGCGGATCCGTCGACCCTGACGGCCGCAGTGGCGACACTGTTCGTCACCGGCGCGGACGTGAACTGGGGCGCCCTCTACTCCGGAACGGGCGCCCGGCGAATCGACCTGCCCACCTATGCGTTCCAGCGTCGGCGGTATTGGTTGTCCGACGAGTCGACGGCATCCGGCAGCGCCCGCGCGATGGGGCTGGTCGCCACCGAACATCCGCTGGTCTCGGCCGTGGTCTCCCAACCGGACTCCGACGGTGCGGATCTCACCGGCCGCCTGTCCCTGCGGACACATCCCTGGCTGGCCGATCACGCGGTCATGGACACCGCCCTGTTCCCCGGCACCGGTCTGGTCGAGCTCGCCCTGTACGCCGGTGAACAGGTCGGCTGCGCTCACCTCGAGCAGTTGGTCCTGCGCGCCCCGCTGGCGCTGTCGGAAACCTCCGGCACCGCGGTCCGTGTCGTGGTCGGCGCCCGGGACGAGGCCGGTCGTCGCGGGGTGCGGATCTTCTCCCGCCGCGAGGACGACGCCGATGCGCTGCCGTCCTGGACGGTGCATGCCGAAGGTACACTCGCGTCCGAAAACGCCAGTGCCGCAGTCGAATTGCGGCAGTGGCCGCCCGCGGGAGCGGTCGCGGTGGATATCGACGATGTGTACGACGCCCTCGGCGCGCAGGGATACCACTACGGTCCCGCGTTCCAGGCGCTGCGCTCGGTCTGGCGAGCGACCGGTGACGTCCTCTACGCCGAGGTCGCGCTGCCCGAGACCGCCGGCTCCGACGCCCAGCGGTTCGGCATCCACCCGGCGTTGCTGGACGCGGCCCTCCATGCGCTGCGCTTCGCCGACGCGCGGCCGGACGGTCCGGCATTACCGTTCGAGTGGTCCGGAGTCACCGTGTACGCGGCGGGGGCCGATGCGCTGCGGGTGCGGCTCACCCGCGTCGGGGAGCGGGGCGTAGCGCTGGATCTGGCGGATACCGCCGGTGCTCCGGTGGCGACGGTCCGTCACCTCGCCTCCCGTCCCGTCGATGCCGCGCAGCTCACCACCGGCGCATCCGTCGGCAACGCCCTGTTCCGGATCGACTGGACACCGATCGAGGTGGATACGGCCGAAATCGTCACGGCCACATGGCCGGAACTCGGTGACGAGGTACCGCCGGTCGTGGTGCTGGATTGCCCGGCGGGCAACGATCCCGCCACGATCCACGCCGCGACCCACCACGTGCTCGAGGTCGTGCAGTCCTGGACGACGAGCCGGCGATTCACCGAATCGGTCCTCGTGGTCCGGACGGCCGGAGCGGTGTCGGTGGCCGGAGAGGACATCACGAATCGGGCCGGCGCCGCCGTCGGCGGCCTCGTGCGCTCCGCACAAGCCGAACATCCGGGTCGCATCGTCCTGGTCGACAGCGATGCCGACCTCGATGATCTGCTCGGCGGCATCCTGGCCGCGGCCGAACCGCAGCTGGCCGTGCGGGACGGCCGAGTGCACGCCGCACGGCTGGTCCGGGCGGCTCCCGGCGCGGCCGAGGCCGTCGCGTTCGATCCGGACGAGACGGTGCTGGTCACCGGTGCCGGCGGACTCCTGGCCGGGCTCTTCGCCCGGCATCTGGTCGCCACCCGCGGCGTCCGCCACCTGCTGATGCTGAGCCGGCGCGGCGAATCCGCCTCCGGCGCAGCCACATTGCGGGCCGAACTCGGCGACCTCGGCGCCGACGTCGAATTCGCCGCCTGCGATGTCGCCGACCGCGACGCGCTCGCCGCCGTGCTGGCGGGCATACCCGCCGAGCACCCGCTGACCGGCGTCTTCCACCTGGCCGGTGTGCTCGACGACGGCGCCGTCGCGTCGCTGACCCCGGCGCGGATGGATACCGTGCTGAGCCCCAAGGTCGATGCCGCATTCCATCTGCACGAACTGACCGCCGACCTGCCCCTGCGGGCATTCGTCCTGTTCAGCTCGGTAGCCGGTGCGTTCGGCAACCCCGGGCAGGGCAACTACGCCGCGGCCAACGCATACCTGGACGCGCTCGCCACGCACCGCGTCGCGACCGGCAGGTGCGGCACATCCCTGGTGTGGGGGCTGTGGGACGGCGGTATGGCCGGGCAACTCGGCGACGTCGACCGGCACCGCATGTCCCGCTCGGGCCTGCTGCCGCTCTCGGCCGATCAGGGCCTGGCACTCTTCGACGCCGCGACCGGGATCGATGTGCCGGTGCTCGCCCGGCTCGACACGGAGAGCATTCGCCACGCCGGAAACACCACGCCCGCATTGCTTTCCGGTCTGGTGCCGGCTCGTCGCAGTGCGGCATCGGGTGCGTTCACGGCGCTGCGCGCGCGGGTCGCGAGCACTCCCGACAGCGAGCGCTTCGGAGTTCTGGTGGAGATCGTGCGCGGACAGATCGCCGCGACTCTCGGCCACGAGCACCCGAATTCGATTGCGGCGGACCGGGCCTTCAACGAACTGGGCTTCGATTCGATCACCGCCATCGAATTCCGCAATGCCCTCAAAGCCGTCACGGGCCTGCCGCTGCCCGCCACCCTGGTGTTCGACTATCCGACACCCGAGGCACTGGCACGACATCTCGCCGAGGAGTTCACCGGAACCGCGCGGGACAGCGAGGTCACCGCGACCCGTCCGGTCGACGACGACCCGATCGCGGTGGTCGGCATGGCGTGCCGGTACCCCGGCGGCATCACCTCCCCCGAGGAACTCTGGGATCTGGTGCGCGCCGGAGCGGACGCGATCACGACACTTCCGGCCGACCGCGGCTGGGACATCGCCGGCATCTACGACCCGGAGCCCGGCCGCGCGGGCAAGTCCTACACCAGAGAAGGCGGATTCCTGCACGGCGCAGCCGATTTCGACCCCGAGTTCTTCGGTATCGGCCCCAACGAAGCCACCATGATGGACCCCCAGCAGCGACAGTTGCTGGAGACGACCTGGGAGGCGTTGGAGCGCGCCGGTGTCGACCCCACGGTGCTGCGGGGCAGCTCGACCGGGGTCTTCGCCGGCGTGATGTACCACGACTACGCCCAGGGCAGCGGCAACAGCGCGACCGGCAGCCTGGTCTCCGGTCGGATCGCCTACACATTGGGTCTGGAAGGCCCTGCGGTGTCGGTGGATACGGCGTGTTCGTCGTCGCTGGTGGCGATGCATCTGGCCGCGCAATCGTTGCGGTCCGGTGAGTGTGATCTGGCGTTGGCCGGTGGTGTGACGGTGATGGCGACACCGGAGACGTTCGTGGAGTTCAGTCGTCAGCGTGGGTTGTCGCCCGACGGCCGGTGTAAGTCCTTCGCGGATGCGGCCGATGGTGTGGGCTGGTCCGAGGGTGCGGGAATGCTTGTGCTGGAACGGCTTTCCGATGCTCGCCGCCATGGCCACGAGGTGTTGGCAGTGCTGGCGGGTTCGGCGGTGAATCAGGACGGTGCCTCGAATGGTTTGACCGCGCCGAACGGTCCGTCGCAGCGGCGGGTGATCCGGCAGGCGCTGGCCAATGCGGGGCTCTCCCCGACGGATGTGGATGCGGTCGAAGCACACGGCACCGGCACCACGTTGGGTGATCCGATCGAGGCTCAAGCATTGCTTGCCACCTACGGTCAGGATCGGGCCGCGGATCGGCCGTTGTGGTTGGGGTCGTTGAAATCCAATATCGGTCATGCTCAGGCTGCTGCGGGTGTGGGTGGTGTGATCAAGATGGTCATGGCGATGCGCCACGGGGAACTTCCGCGGACACTGCACGTCGATGCGCCCAGCACCAAGGTCGATTGGTCCGAAGGGCAGGTGCGGTTGCTGACCGAACCGGTGCCGTGGCCGGAGGTGGATCGGCCGCGTCGCGCGGGTGTGTCCTCGTTCGGGATCAGCGGCACCAACGCCCACGTCATCGTCGAGCAGGCCCCGGCCACCGAGACCGCGCCGGCGGTGTCCACCGTCCCGGCCGTCCTGCCATGGACACTCTCGGCGCGCAACGGTGACGCACTCACCGGCCAGGCGGCTCGCCTCGCCTCGCATGTGGACGCGCACGATCCGGAGGCCGTGGATGTCGGCTTCTCGCTGGCGTCCATGCGTGCGGTGTTCGAGCATCGTGCCGTCGTGCTGGCCGGCGATCGTGACGGTCTGCTCGCGGGAGTGCGTGCGGTGGCGGCGAGCGAGACCGTGTCCGGTGTCGTTTCGGGCCGGGTGGTGCCGGGTTCGACGGGTGTGGTGTTCTCGGGCCAGGGTGCACAGTGGGCTGGTATGGCCGCGGGTCTGCGTGCGTATCCGGTGTTCGCGGAGCATTTCGACCGTATCGTGGCCGAGCTGGAACCGGCTCTGGGACAGTCTGTTTCGCTGGTCGATGCGTTGGTGGACGATGAGCTGGTCGATCGGACGGTGTTCGCGCAGGCGGGGTTGTTCGCGTTCGAGGTGGCGTTGTATCGGCTGCTCGAATCGTGGGGGTTCCGCGCGGATGTGGTGGCGGGTCATTCGATCGGTGAGGTCGCCGCCGCCCATATCGCGGGTGTGGTGTCGCTCGAGGATGCGTGTGTGCTGGTGGCTGCGCGTGGTCGCCTGATGCAGGCGCTGCCCGCGGGCGGGGCGATGATCGCCGTCGGTGCCTCCGAGGCCGATGTCCCGGCCGTGCTGACCGGCGACGTCTCGATCGCCGCGGTGAACGGTCCGTCCTCGGTGGTGCTGTCCGGTGTCGAAGCCGATGTGCTGGCCGCCGCCGAGCGGTGCGCGGAAAACGGTTGGCGCACACATCGTTTACGTGTGTCGCATGCGTTCCACTCCGCATCGATGGAACCGATGCTGGACGAATTCGCCTCGGCGATAAGCACTGTGACGTTCCGGCGCCCGGATATGCCGCTGGTGTCCACCGCAACCGGCGCCAGGGTGACCGACGAGATGTCGGATCCGTCCTACTGGGTGCGTCAGGTGCGCGACGCGGTGCGATTCGCCGACGCGGTCCGGACGATGGCGGAACTGGGAGCGACACGCTTCGCCGAGGTCGGGCCCGACGCGGTGTTGACGCCCATGGTCGCCCGAACCGTCGATGCCGCAACCACGATCGCCTTCGCCACCCGCCACCACACGGACCCCGAGACCGTGCTGACCGGGCTCGCCCGCCTGTACGTCGCGGGTGCGCCGGTGGATTGGGCCGGCTACTACGCCGGCTCCGGCGGCACCCGGACCGATCTGCCGACCTACCACTTCCAGCACCGCCGCTTCTGGGCCACGGGCCGGCTGCACGCCGGAGAACCGTCGGCACTCGGCCTGCGGTCCACCGAACACCCCATGCTGGGCGCGTTGGTCGCGCAGCCCGAAGGCGGCGGGGTCCGCCTCACCGGGCGGTTGTCCACGGCCACGCATCCGTGGCTGGCCGATCACGACGTCCTCGGCGTGGTGTTGCTGCCCGGAACCGGCTTCGTCGAGTTGGCGGTCCACGCCGGAGATCAGGTCGGCTGTCCGGAACTGGCCGATCTCACACTGCTGGCGCCGCTGACGTTCAGCGGGCCCGGTGGAGTGCAGATCCAGGTGGTCGTCGGCGATGGTGACGAGACCGGTCACCGGCGCATCGACATCTACTCCCGTAGGGACGAGGACGATCCGGCCCTCCCGTGGGCACATCACGCGCAAGGACAGATGGGCCCGAGCGAGGAGACCGACGAACCGGCGGACTGGGCCGATTTCGTGCAGTGGCCGCCGGTCGGCGCCACGGAGGTCACCGTGGACGGCGCGTACGACGAACTCGCCGACCACGGATACCACTACGGTCCCGCCTTCCGCGGTCTGACGGCGGTGTGGCGGCGCGGCGATGACCTGTTCGCCGAGGTCGCGCTGCCGGAGCAGACCACCGCACAGGGTTACGGCATGCATCCGGCGCTGCTCGACGCGGCCCTGCACGCGCTCACCGTCGGCCTGCCGCGCGGCACGGACGAGGAGGCCGAGCGGCAGACCCTGGTTCCGTTCACCTGGTCGTCGGTGCGTCTGTACGCCGACGGCGCCCGCCGGGTGCGGGTGCGCCTGACCGAACCGAACGAGGGCGCGGTCACGGTGGCGCTGGCCGATTCCGGTGGCGCGCCGCTGCTTTCGGTGCGATCGCTCGCCTTGCGTCCGCTCTCGCCCGAACTGCTCGCGGCATCGTCTCGTCCCTCCCACGACGCGCTGTACGAACTCGCGTGGCGGCCCGGCCCGCAGCCGCGCCCCGCGGCGGAGAATTCCTGGGCCGAGTGGGGTGCGCCGGAGCCGGCCTCGGTCCTCGTCTACCGGCCCCCGGTCGGCGAGGTCGCGGTGCCGGCGCGACTGCGCACGGCCCTGTACGACACACTCGGTGTCGTCCAGGAGTTCCTGAACGACGAACGTTGTGCCGCAAGCACTCTCGTGGTCGTCACCGACTCCACCGGCGATCCTGCCGCCGCCGCGGTATGGGGCCTGGTACGCGCCGCGCAAGCGGAGAATCCGGGACGGATCGTGCTCGTCGAGGCGGACGAGGCGACCACGACGCACGACCTCGTGGCCGCCGCGGCGACGGGTGAACCGGAACTGGCCGTCGACGCGGCCGGGATTCGGGTGCCGCGGCTGGTCCGGGTCGCGGCTCCCGGGACGACGACGCCCACCGTCTGGGATTCCGAACGGACCGTGCTGATCACCGGCGGCACCGGCGGGATCGGCCGCCACCTCGCCCGGCATCTGGTGCATGCGCACGGGGTGCGCCACCTGGTGCTGGCCGGTCGGCGCGGACCGGCCGCGGCCGCGGATCTCGTCGCGGAACTCGGCGCTCTCGGCGCCCGGGTTCGGGTTGCGGCCTGCGACGTCACCGACCGGGACGCGGTGCGGCAACTGCTCGACTCGATCTCCGCCGAGCATCCGCTGGGCGCGATCGTGCACGCGGCCGGGGTCGCCGACAACGGCCTGGTCGATACCTTGACCCCGGACCGGATCGACCACTGCCTGACCGCCAAGGCCGATGCCGCCTGGTACCTGCACGAGCTCACCCGCGACGCCGGACTGTCCGCGTTCGTCACGATCTCCTCGGTGGCGGGGTCGATCCTGCCCGCCGGCCAGGGCGGATACGCGGCGGCGAACCTGTTCCTCGACGCGCTCGCGACCTATCGCCACGCCGAAGGTCTGCCGGCCACGTCACTCGCCTACGGCATGTGGGATATCGACACCGGATTGTCGCAATGGCTCGGCGAGGCCGACCGGCAGCGCATGCGGCGCCAAGGCTTTTCGCCGCTGCCCGCCGGCACCGCCCTCGAATTGTTCGATGCGGCACTGTCTTCCGGCCGTCCGGTGCAGGTGCCGGTGGCGATCGACCACGCCGTCCTGCGTGCCCGCGACACGGTTCCCGCACTTCTCAGGGATCTGGCCGCGAAGCCGGGACGGCGCCAACGCGTCACGACGCCCGACGCCACGGCACTGCGCAACCATCTGGCGCAGCTGCCGGAGCCTGATCGGGAACAGTGGTTGCTGACGCACATCCTCGAGCATGCCGCCCGGCTGCTCGGCCACGACAGCACCGATGCGCTCGACCCGGAGCGGGACTTCCTCGAATCGGGCTTCGACTCGCTGGCCGCCATGGAGTTGCGCGGCGCGCTCAACGCGTCCACCGGGCTGGCGCTGTCCACGGCGGCGATCTTCGACCACAAGACGCCCGCCGCGCTGGCCCGGCACCTACGCGAGGAACTCGGCACCCCGCCCCGAGCGGCCGACAGCCCTGCGGGCGTGGACGATTCGCTGTACGGGATGTTCCGCGGCGCGGTGACGAGCGGTCAGGCCGGCAAGGGCTTCGCCCTGCTGCGAGCGGTGGCGGAACTGCGGGACCACTTCACCGCCGACGAGCAACCGGAACGGCTGCCGACGCCGGCCCGGCTCGCCGCGGGCTCGACCCTGCCCCGGATCATCTGCCTCAATCCGCCGCTGGCCACCGGCGGCGCGCACCAGTACGCCCGGATCGCATCGCAGCTGCGCACCGGCCGCGACGTACTGGCGCTACCGCTGATCGGTTTCGGTGCGGGCGAACCACTCCCGGCGACACCGGTCGCGGCGCTCGCGGCGGTGGCGCGCGGGGTGGTGGCGGCCGCGCAGGGTGAGCCGTTCGTCCTGCTCGGGCACTCCTCGGGCGGTCTGCTGGCCTACCTCGTCACCGAATATCTGGAGGCGGCGGGCGGTCCGGCTCCCGCCGGCGTGGTCATGCTGGACACCTACCCCGCGCACGAGGGCGGGGAATGGCTGCTGCGAGAGATGGCCGAACACATGGTCGCGAACGAGGCCACATTCGGTCGGTTCGACCAGGCCCGGCTCACCGGAATGGGCCGGTACGTGCAGGTGCTGCACGAGCTGGTGCCGGGTTCCGTCGACACACCGACACTGTTCGTCCAGTGTGCGCGGTCGTTCCTGGACGGCTCGTCGGAGCGTGCGAACTGGCAGACCCGGCCGTGGGATGCGACCCACACCGTCGTGCCAGTGGCGGCCGATCACTTCACGATTCTCGAGGACGGCGCGGCCGAGGTCGCCGAGGCGATCGAGAACTGGCTCGCACGCTGAAGGCGGCGACCGGGCGGGCGAATACGCTCGCCCGGTCGTTCTCGCCTAATTCGACAGCGCTCGCGAACTGTGCTGGGAAATCAACTGCGCCACCGCATCACCATTGGCGTCGAGAAAGAAGTGACCGCCGGGAAATGTGCGGGCGAGGAAATTTCCGGTGGTGTGCGAGCCCCAGCCCTCGATATCGGCGAGACGCGCATCGGCGTCGCGATCACCGGCCAGTGCGACGATGGGACATTCGACGGTCGCCCCCGGGGCGCAGACGTAGGTTTCGATGGCCCGGTAGTCGTTTCTGGTGACCGCCAGAATCATGTCGCGCATTTCCGGATCCTCGAGCAGCGCCGCCGGGGTGCCGCCGTAGTTCAGGAGATGATCGGCCAGCGCGCGGTCGCCCAGCGTGTGCATCACCTCGATGCCCTGTTGCGAGGGGGCACGGCGGCCCGAGGCGAACAGTACCGCCGCCCGCGCGTCGGTGTCCCGTTCGAGGCGCCGGCAGGTTTCGAATGCCACCGCCGATCCCATGCTGTGGCCGAACAGGGAGAAATGCGATACGCCGGCGAGCGTCTCGGTCAATTCGGTGAACAGGCCGTCGACGAGATCGGAAATGCTGTCGATGAGCGGCTCGCGCCGTCGGTCCTGCCGCCCGGGATATTGCACGGCGACGACGTCGTATTCCGATCCGAGGCGTTTGGCCAACAGCCCGTACGAGATGGCGGATCCGCCGGCATGGGGAAAGCAGACCACCGTGTGCGATCCGTTCTCCGGAGCGGGGGACAGACGACGCAGCCAGCTATTACCCACGGGCCGAAAGCCTACACCGACGGAAAACCCTGACGCCGTAGATGTTCTCGCAGGCGGTGCCTGCCTTTGAGACTGTCGCGGTCGGCGAGGCGCTGGAGAACGGTGGTGATCCAGCCGATCGAGCGACCGTGTTCGGCGTTGTACTCGGACAGCCGCGCGTCGTAATCGTCGATCACGGCATCCCCGGCGGCGTCGTAGACGTCGTGGTGCAGGACCGCGCGTTGCGGCAGCCGCGGCTTCACACCGGCGGATTCGGCGGGATCGGGCACACCGACCGCCAGCCCGAAGGCGGCGAACACCCGGTCCGGCAGATTCAGCTCGGCGGCGACGCCGTCCGGGTTGTTGCGGATACCGCCCACGAAAACCGTGCCCAGGCCCAGTGATTCGGCCGCGATCACCGCGTTCTGTGCCGCGAGGGACGTATCCACGAAACCGAGAATCGTGGACTCGAGGTATTCGGTCGCGTCGACCGTCGCCCGGCGGGCCGCCGCGAGCCGGGCGATCCGGCCCAGATCGGCCAGCCACACCAGGAACAGCGGTGCGCGGCGGATGAAATCCTGATCGCCCGCCAGCGTCGCCAGTCGATCGCGGCGCGCCGGATCCCGCACCGCGACGACGCTCCACGCCTGCAGATTCGACGAGGTCGACGCCGACTGCGCCGCCGCGACGATCGCGGTCAACTCCTCCTCACCCACGGGCTCGTCGAGGAAGGCGCGCACCGACCGGTGCGCGAGCTGCAACTCGATCACCGAATTGGTCCGCGCCAGCGAGGTCAGCATCGGATCGCGGTAACGGCCGCGCACGGGATGCAGGTTCGTCGTCGTCACCCGGACAGTGTGGCGTCCCGCGGCGGGCGAGCTCCATCGTTGCGATCACCGTGCGCCGATGGACCGCCGTCGTACCGGCCTGGCTTCAGGCGTGCCACGGATTTCGGTACCCGTTCGGAATCAGGCGATCGAACATGTCGCGGGCGGTGTCCGGCAGGCGCAGTGCGGTGCTCACCGGATTCATCGCAGGGCATACTCCAGATCGTGCGGTTCGGAATTCTCGGCTCGGTCGCGGTGCATCATGAGGACGGGACTCCGGTCGCGGTCGGGGGACCGCAGGTGCGGTCGTTGCTGGCTCTGCTCGCGCTGGAGGCCGGACGGACCATCGGCAGGGATCGGTTGATCGATGGTCTCTACGGGGAAAACCCGCCGGGGGATGCGGCGCACGCACTGCAGTCCCAGGTGTCGCGGTTGCGACGGGCGTTGCGCGCGGGTGGTGTGGCCGTCGAATCGTCGGCTGCCGGGTATCGGCTCGCTGTCGATGCGGCCGCCGTCGACGCGCATCGGTTCCGACATCTGGCCGAACAGGGGCGAGAGTCGTTGCGCGACAAGGATTTCGCCGGGGTTGTCACCACCCTCGACGCGGCGCTGAGACTGTGGCGTGGTCCGGCGCTGGCCGATGTGCTGGACGCGCCGTTCGCGCCGGCGTGGGCCGCTCGGCTCGACGATCAGCGCTGCGCGGCCGTCGAAGATCGCGCCGAGGCCGCGCTGGCTCTGGGCGACCACCATGCCGTCGCGTCGGAGCTGCCCGACCTGCTTGCCACGCATCCGCTGCGTGAACGCGCGCGGGCTTTGCTCATGCACGGTTTGTATGCCACCGGGCGCCAGGCCGCCGCGTTGGAAGTGTTCGAGGAGGGCCGGCGCCTGCTGGCAGAGGAACTCGGCGCCGATCCCTCTCCGGAACTGGCCGAGGCGCACCTCGCCATCCTGCGGGCGCGTTCTTTTCCGAGCTCCGGCACAACCCCCGTGCCCGCGCAACTCACCAGCTTCGTGGGCCGCGACGAGGAGCTGGCTCGACTGCTTCGGCTACTCGTGTCGACGCGGCTGGTGACGGTGGTCGGACCGGGCGGGACCGGGAAGACGAGGCTGGCCGTAGAGGCAGGCCGTCGCGAATCGGGTGAGACATGCTTCGTCGACCTGACCCCGCTTGCTGTCGGCGCCCCAGTGATCGGAGCCGTCGCCGACGCCCTCGGCGGCCGTACCGCGGGCCCGCACACCGTCGAACCCGAGAATCGCGTGGCCGCCATCCTGGCCGACCGGCCGATGCTGGTCATCTTCGACAACTGTGAACACGTGATCGCCGAGGTCGCCGACGTGGTCCATCACCTGTTGCGCGCCTGCCCTGAACTCCGCGTGCTGGCCACCAGTCGCGAGGCCCTGCGGATCACGGGCGAAAAGGTGTTTCCGCTCGGACAGCTGGCGGTGGCCGAAGCCGACGCGCCCGGACAACTGTCCGGGCCGGCAGTCCGGTTGTTCGCTGATCGCGCCGTCGCCGCCTGCCCGGATTTCGTCCTCGACGCCGGAACCATCGGCGCGGTCCGGCGGATCTGCGCCCGACTGGACGGACTGCCGCTGGCGATCGAATTGGCGGCTGCCCGGTTGCGCTCGCTGAGTCTGGCCGAGATCGATGCGCGGCTGGGCGACCGATTCCGGCTGCTGGGCCGTGGTGAGCGCACTGCGGTGCCGCGGCACCGCACGCTTCGCGCCGTCGTCGACTGGAGCTGGGAACTGCTCGATCCGGCCGAACGGCTACTCGCCCAACGGTTCACCGTGTTCGCCGGTGGTGCGACCATGACGGCGGTGCGGCGCGTCTGCGAGATGGACGACGCCGATGAACTGCTTCCGGCACTGGTCGAGAAGTCGCTGCTGGAATTCGGCGGGGGCCGCTACCGCATGCTGGAGACCATCCGGGAGTTCGCGCTGGAGCGCGCGATCGAAGCGGGGGAAGGTGACGCGCTGTGTGGTGCCCACGCTCGGTACTTCGCAGAATTCGCCGAACGCGCCGATCCGTTGCTGCGGGGTCCGCAACAGCTGGATTGGCTCGCTCGGCTGGATGCCGAGAACGCCAATCTGCAAGCGGCGCTGGCCTGGTCGGCGCGATCGATGCCCGCTCTGGCACTGCGACTGACAGCTGCCGCGGCATGGTATTGGTGGCTCAGCGGGCGGCTCGAGAACGCCGCCGAGCCGGTGCGCGGTGTGCTGGCGTCGGCCGATTCGGCCGCGGATCCCGAGGAATATGCCTTATGCGTCGCGGTGGCCGCCCGTGCCGGCGCCCGGCCGATACCCGAGATCGAAACCGCGGCAACCGCTCTGACCACGGTAGACGGTCCGCTGCGCCGACCGTTCGTGGTATTGCTGCTCGCGCTGGCGGGCGGGTTTCTCGACGGCGACCCGCAATTCGGACCGGACCGGTGGTCGCAGGCCTTCGCTGGTCTCGGCGCCGGCCTGCGCCTGCTGATGGACGGCGACCCGCTCGCCGCCGAGCCCGAATTCCGTACCGCCGTGGAAGGTTTCCGCGCCGCCGGCGATCGCTGGGCTATCGGCTCGACCCTCGACAAACTCGCCACCATCGCGACTCTGCGCGGCGAATTCGACACCGCCCTAGATTATCTCGACGAGGCCGTCGCCATGGTCACCGAGCTGAATACGGTTGCCGACAACGCCGACCTGCTCAACCGCCGCGGTGATGTACTCGCCTGCCTCGCGGGGTCGAACGAACTCGCGTGCGAGTCCTACCGGGAGGCGGAACGGCTGGCCTGCGTGGCCGGTGCGCGCGATCTGCGCGCGAATGCGATTCGCGGGCTCGCGGATCTGGCCAGGGGCGCGGGAGATCACGAGCAGGCCCGGGACTGCTACCACCGGGCCCTGACGATATGTCCGGAAGGGACGGTGGCCGCGGCCGAGGCACGGGCGCGGTCCCTCATCGGTCTGGGCCGCATCGCGTACTCGGAAGGTGATGCTGGGCAAGCCGTTTCGTTCCACCGCGCCGCTTTCGAGGTGGCGTGGTCGGTAGGGCATCGACCGGTAGCAGCCGATGCGGTCGCGGGCATCGCGGAGACCGCGGCACGGACCGGGGATGTCGAACGCGCCGCCGAGCTGGTCGGGGTGGCCGAGCACCTGCGTGGCGTATCCGCCTCGGGCGCCACGGAACTGGCCGGGATCGCGGCGGAATGCGGCGCGAGTCTGGGCGAGGACCGGCTGCGGGCGGCCCGGCGCCGCGGTGCCGAAACCTCCGACGACCGGCTTCTCGATCTGCTCGGTGAGCGGCGGTGAGCCGACGGTGCGTGGTTGGTGAGCGGTTCCGGCGAGGCTTTGTTCATGACTTCGACATCGTTCGTGACTTCGACATCGCCATTGGCCAACAAAACCGTTCTGATCTCCGGTGCGAGCATCGCCGGCCCCGCCCTGGCCTACTGGCTCGCACGGTACGGATTCACCGTAACCGTCGTGGAGCAGGCGCCGGCACTGCGTGAGGGCGGCTACAAGGTCGACATACGTGGTGCGGCTATGGAGGTGATCCGGCGGATGGGTCTGCTCGACGAGATTCGCCGCGCCTCCACCGACATTCGCGGCGGCGCATGGGTGAACGCTGCCGGTAAGCCGCTGGCTACCCTGGACGCCGATTTGATCGGGCTGCGCAATCCGGGCGACGACGAGGTCCTGCGCGGCGATCTGGCCCGCATCCTTTTCGATGCCACGAAGGGCGATGTGGAGTACCGCTTCGGCGATTCGATCACCGACCTCACGCAATACGACAACGGCGTAGCGGTCCGCTTCCGGCACGCCGAACCTCAGATGTTCGACCTGGTCATCGGCGCGGATGGCCTGCATTCGACGGTGCGTCGCCTCGCCTTCGGGCCCGAGGAGGAGTTCGTGCGGCACACCGGGACCATGGCGTGCGTGATCACGGTGCCGAACTATCTGAATCTTGATCACTGGGAGCTGCTCCACCCGACTCCCGGCCGGATCGTCCAGATGTACAGCACCCACGAAAGCACGGCCAAAGCGCAGTTCATCTTCCCCGCGCCCGGACAGCTGCCGGACCGCCGAGACGTCGCCGCGCAGCGCAGGGTGGTCGCCGAAGCGTTCGCCGACGGCGGCTGGGAGACTTCGACGCTGGTGCGTGCGATGGCAGATTCACCCGACTTCTACTTCGATTCGGTCAGTCAGATCCATCTCGAGAATTGGGCGGATCGTCGAGTGGCGCTCGTCGGAGACGCTGCGTACTGCCCGTCACCGCTGTCGGGACAGGGCACCAGCATGGCCCTTGTCGGTGCGTATGTGCTGGCGGGAGAACTGAAATCGGCGGCCGGGGCGCACGAGGCCGGATTCGACGCCTACCGACGCAGGGCGGGTGGGTATGTCGAACGTAACCTCACCCTCGGCTGGAACAACGCAACCGGCATGGTGGCGGGCAGCACTCGGGCCATCCGCATGCAAACCACGATGTTGCGCCTGCTGCGACACCTGCCGTGGAAAGGCCTGGCGCTGCGGCCGATCACCAAACCGCTGGCCGAGGCCGCCAACGCCATCGAATTGGTCGACTACTGAGCGAGGTCGGTAGTCCGGGCGACACGCCTCCGGCCGCCGGTGCGCCCTGAAAAGACAATCCGACGGAACGACGATCCACGCCTTTCACCAGGCGTTTTGGTTTTCTCCGCACCGTTGCGTAGGGTTGAACATACCGACGCGGGGTGGAGCAGCTCGGTAGCTCGCTGGGCTCATAACCCAGAGGTCGCAGGTTCAAATCCTGTCCCCGCTACTAGGGAGTGCGGTCCCGGAACCACTGGTTCCGGGACCGTTTTTCGTCGGTCCGGTTTCGCGAGGAAGCGCCTCGCTCGCGCCGTGCCGGAGCCGGTCCGGAGGCGGCGATCGCGGCCTATGCTCGCACCATGACGCGCGACGCTCGGGATGCGGGTGTTTCGCTGGCCGCCCTGCTGGCCGCGTTCTCGTTCGCGATGGATCTCGGCCTGGGGCAGCCGATGGCGCATGTGCTGCGATCGTGGCGGTTGGCTTCGCGCCTCGGCGAGCGACTCGGACTCGACCCTGGGGAACGCTCCGATCTGTTCTACACCGCCGTGCTGGCGTGGGCCGGGTGCGTGGCCGACGCACCCGAGGTGGCCGCATGGTTCGGTGACGACATCGCCTTTCGCGCCGACAGCTACAAGGTGGATCTGCGCGGTGTGAACGGCGCCGTCTTCTTCCTCGGCCACGCCGGGTCCTCCGGACCGCTCACCCAGCGGGTGCGCAAGACGGTGAAGATCGCGGCGCAAGGCGGTCGCGATATCGAGCGGGGGCTGATGGCGCACTGCCTCACCACATCGACGATGGCGGACCGGCTCGGGCTCGATCCCGCCGTAGGTGATTCGCTGCGGCAGTTCTTCGCGCGCTGGGACGGCAAGGGCGTGCCGGGTGGGATCGGCGGGGATCGCATCGGGCTCGGCATGCGGCTGTTCCATCTCGCCGACGTCGTCGAGGTTCTGCATCGCGAGGCCGGTATCGACGCCGCGGTCGATGCCGCGCGCTCCCGGCGCGGCACCCACTTCGATCCCGCCGTGGTGGACGCGTTCTGCGCCTCGGCGCGCGAGTTGCTCGCCGACGGGGACGCCGAACCGGACTACGGCGAACTCATCGCCGCCGATCCGGCGCTACGGCGCAATCTGACCAACGCGGAACTGGATTCGGCGCTCGAGGTGGTCGCCGACTTCACCGATCTGCGCTCGCCCTATCGCGCCGGGCATTCCCGTGGTGTCGCCGATCTGGCCGCCCGTGCCGCGGCCGCGGCCGGGCTTCCCGACGCCGACATCACCCTGGTGCGCCGCGCGGCGTTGGTGCACGACATCGGATTGCACGGCGTCCCGGCCACGATTCTGGACAAGCCGGGGCCGCTCACCGTGACCGAACGCGAACGACTGCGGATGAACTCGTACTACACCGAGCGGGTGCTGTCGCGCCCGGCCGCGCTGTCGCGCATCGGGGCGCTCGCGGCCCTCGTCTACGAGCGCCTCGACGGTTCCGGAGCGCATCGCGGACTGACCGCCCCGGCGATTCCCGTCGCGGCACGCATACTGGCCGCGGCCGATACCTATCGAGCGGTATCCGAGCCACGCGCCTATCGAGAGGCCCTGCCGCCCAAGCGAATTGTCGCCGAGCTGCGCGACGAGGTCCGCGCCGGGCGGCTCGACGCGGGGGCGATCGACGCGGTCCTCGACGCGGCCGGGCGGCCCCGCGGCAAGCGCCGCTCCGGGCCCGACGGCCTCACACCCCGCGAAATGGAAGTCCTCGTCCTGATCGCCCGCGGCGCCTCGACGCGCGAGGTCGCCCGCGCGCTCGGTATCACGCCGAAGACCGCGGGCACCCATATCGAACGCATCTACGTCAAGACCGGATCGTCCACCCGGTCGACCGCCACCCTCTACGCCGTGCAGCACGGCCTGCTGGACACCCTGGCCGCCGACTGAGTAGTCCCGGCTCAGGGACGCGCCGCCCCGGCCGGGATGCCGGGTTCCACGGGCGCGCCGAACCACGACCTCAGCGCTGTCCGCAGGCCGGATTCGGCGGTGTCCGCGGGTTCGCCGACGGCCGCCGCCCAGGCGATGTGCGCATCCGGGCGGATGAGGAGGGCGTCGGCGGGCCGATCGGCGGTCTCGACGGTACGAATCTCGATGCGGTGCTTCCATTCTCGTGCCGCCGCGCGCAGTTCCGGCCGATCGGCCAGATCGAGCAGGACGGGCCGCGTGTCCGGCAGCAGTGCGGTGCTGCCCTCGCCGGTGCTGCCTTCGCCGGGGCGCAGGGCCAGGTTCGGCGCGAAGGTACCGGTCAAGGCATGACCGTTCGGGTTGGGCAGTTCGTAGCGGATGTCGGCGCCGGCGATGAGCGCGCCCATGCGCCGCAGGGGCTGGTCGTCGGTGAGCAGCTCCTGAAAGACCGTTCGCAGCGCTTCGGCTGCCGGGTCGTGCCCACGCCGCAGCGCCACCTGCGCACGGGTGTGCAGCATGGTCCGCGCCCCCGCGAAATACCGTTCGTCGTGATAGGTGTCCAGCAGTCCGTCCGGCGCCCAGCCCTGAACGTCGGCGGCCAGCTTCCAGGCCAGATTGACCGCGTCGAGCATGCCGGCGTTGAGGGCCACGCCCGTGGCCGGGAACAGATGGGCCGCGTCGCCGGCGAGCAGGATCCGGCCGTCGCGGTAGCGTTCGGCCTGCCGGGCCTCGAAGGTGAAACGGGACAGCCGATATGTCTGCGCCACAGGAAGTTCCGCGCCGAGCACGCGGTGAATGCTGTCCCGAAGCTCGGCCACGGTCATCGGCATGTCGTCGTCGTACTCGACCGCCTCGTCCTCGGTCGTGTAGACCGACAGCATCTCCGAGGTGGGCGAGACGCCCAGCCCGAACAGCCCGCGGTCGGTGCGCGTGAAACCCGCCCGGATGATCCCGACGCCGTCGACGTCGAGGTCGCCGTTGTCCAGCCGGGTCACCGAATCGGGCACCGTGATCTGGGCCAGCCGGTTGACCTCCGGATAGACGGTGCCGGGGAACGGGATTCCCGCCATGTCCCGGACCCCGCTGCGGGCGCCGTCGCAGCCCACCAGGTAGCGGGCGGTCACCCGGTATGTCCCGTCCGGACCCTGCACCTGCGCGGTGACCGCGTCGGCGTCCTGCGTCACGTCCAGCACCCGGTGTCCGCGCCGGATGTCGACGCCGAGTTCACCGGCGCGTTCGCCGAGTAGCCGCTCGAGCTGCTGTTGCGGCAGCGGCAAGGCGTGCAGCGGAGATTCGGCGAGCGAGGTCAGGTCGACATGGACACCGCCGAACGGGAACCGCGGTGCCGGAATCGGATCGGTGCAGGCCGATTCGAAGCGGTCCAGCAGACCCCGGTAGCGCAACAATTCGAGAATCTGCCCACCGAGCCCGCCGGCCTTCGGAGTGTCGCGAGGGCGCGGATGCCGTTCCAGCACCAGCGGCCGGACGCCGGCCGACCGCAGTTCGGCGGCCAGCATCAGGCCGGTGGGGCCCGCGCCCACGATGATCACATCGGTATACATTCCACTCCCATTCCGGCCGTTTACGGCCGGTCGAACGATTCGGACACCTGGCACTGTCGTGCGTTACCGCGCCCCGTGCCTGCCGTGCCGGGGCCAGCCGCCCTTGGACTGGGTGACCGTGCACGGAGGCACGGGACGCGTGACGAAGCGTCGCTGATCGGCCTGGGCCGGGAAGGTGCTGCGTTGCTTTCGCATATCGGTACCGCCTCAGGTGTAGTACTCTGATCGAAGTGTTTTGAACCGTAGTACTACAGATGGAGTGGTGTCAAGTGGTGCGCACGAATCCGGAACGCCGGCAGGCTCTGCTGGACGCGTCGATCGAGGTTCTGGCCCGGGAGGGGGCCCGCGGACTGACCTTCCGGGCGGTGGACCAGGAGGCGGGAGTCCCGGCGGGAACGGCGTCCAACTACTTCCCCAACCGGGACGCGCTGCTCGTTCAGGTCGGCAACCGCTATTACGAGCGGCTGATCCCGAGCGAGGAAGCGATGGCGAAATCGCGCGGACCGCAGACCCGCGAGAGCATGACCGAACTCATGACCGAGGTGGTCGAG
Source organism: Nocardia violaceofusca NBRC 14427 (assembly GCF_963869435.1). Classification (NCBI taxonomy): domain Bacteria; kingdom Bacillati; phylum Actinomycetota; class Actinomycetes; order Mycobacteriales; family Nocardiaceae; genus Nocardia; species Nocardia violaceofusca. The sequence goes on along the minus strand of NZ_CAWMPM010000037.1, from coordinate 86,312 downwards.
CGCGTCTTCCATTTCCGCACCGGCTATCTCGCGATTCTCGAACTGCGGCTGGAGGCCACCCGCCGTCCCGAACTGCAGGCGCTGCTGACCGAGCGAGTCCGCGCGGACCTGGACTTCAACATCGCCAACTTCCGGGAGTCGCAGTTGCCCGGCGATGAGGACGCCGTGGTGCTGCTGTACCTCGCCTTGAACTGGCTCATCCTCGAACGGCTCACGCTCCCCGGCATTTTCGACGAGCGGCGCGCCGCGGAACTGGTGCGCACGATCGTGGAGCGTGCCATTCCCGTCGCAGGTTGACCGGCATTTGTCGGGAGAACACCCGACGACAGGGACCCGCGTCGCGCCTAGCGTTCGTAGGACGAACGACGCACGAATCGAGGTTTCGCAATGTCGACAGCCACACTCGATCTGGCATCCCGGTTGACCGATCTACCGCGGCGGCGGGGCCGCGCGCCGTGGCCGGACCACGAATATGTCAAGGGCTGGGGTGTTTTCGGCCTTCCGTTCGACAGCGGGCACGTGCTCGCGCTCCGGGTCTTCCCCGAGAACGACTTCGGCCCCTACGTCACGGTGTGGCACCGCGATCCGGAAGGCCGCTGGTCGATCTTCGTCGACGGCGACCGGCTCGAGACCGCCTGCCCCCGCTACTACGGCCCGGCCTGCACCTACACCGGATTCGCCACGATCACCGTGGCATGGACCGGTCCGGCCTCGCTGCGGGTCACCGTCGACCGGCCGGCTCTGGAATGGACCCTGACCGCATACGACACGACGGCGCTGCGCGCGCTCAACGCCGCCGGGAAGCGCATGCCGCTGATCACCTGGCGGTGGCGTCCGCTGGTCCGCGCCCGGGAGAAATCCGCTGCCGCACTGGGTTTGGGCCGGCTCCCGATGACCGGCGTCATGCCCAGCGGTCACACGGGAACGCTCATGCCCCAGCAGATGTATTTCGTCGCGCGGTCGGCGGCGACCCTCGACGGCCGCGATCTCGGACGTCCCACCCGCCTGGACACGAACCCGCGCATCGGCGATGTCGCCCTTCCCGCCCGCGGCGTGCTCGCCGTCGGCCAAGCGATGTGGGAGATCCCCGAGTTCGCACCGCCCGTACCGCGGCCGCACTGATTCACTCGGCCGTCGGCGCTCCCGCCACCCGGCGCTCGCCGTTGTTGCGTTCCTGCCAGCGGCGGTAGACGTCGACCGCATCGGCGCGAGGTTCGTGGCGCATCGGCAGGCGGCGCTGATCCCACGGTTGTGCGAATTCGTCGTAGAAGGTGTTCAGCTCGAAGTACTTCCGGTCGTCGACGTAGTGCGGAGCGTACGCCTCGCGGGTGGTGAGGAAGACGACCTCGTCGGGGGAGCAGTAGTACAGCGCGCCCAGGCACATCGGGCAGGGCAGGGCGAGGATGTAGATCGTGGTTCCGGCCAGATGTTCGGTGCCGAGGGCGGTGCAGGCCTGGCGGATCGCGAGGATCTCCGCGTGTGCGGTCGGGTCGGCGGTCTGCGCGACCAAGTTGGGGCTTTCGGCGAGAATTTCCCCGTCCTTGACGATGACCGTCGCGAACGGCCGGCCGCCCTCCTCGACGTTGCGGCGGGCCAGATCGATGGTGCGTTGTGCGAAATCCATTGCACTCCTTGTTGAGTCGAGTTCGATAAGTGGGTGCTCAGAAGGGCTTGGTGGGCAGGTACTTGCCGTCCAGCGTGATCACGGCGCGTTCGCCGCCCTCCGGATCGGGCACCTTGCGCACGTCGAGCTTGAAGTTGATGGCGCTGATGATGCCGTCGCCGAACTGCTCGTGGACCAGCGCCTTGAGCGTGGTGCCGTACACCTGCAGCATTTCGTAGAAGCGGTAGATCGTCGGATCCGTCGGCACACCACCCGGAATCGACCCGCGGGTCGGGATGGTCTGCAGCAGCGCCGCCGCCTCGTCGCCCAGCCCTAGCAGCTCGGCCACGGCCTCCGCGGACTGTTTCGGCAAAGGGTGCTGCCCGAGGATCGCCGCGGTCACGAAGGCCGTCGAATAGCCGGCGGCGTCGGCGATCTGCTGCCAGGTGAGATCCTTGGCGATCTTGGCCTCGACCGCCGTCACGGCCAGCGCTTGGCGGGCGGCCGGATCGAATTGTGCGTGCACCATAGGGTTTTCCTTTCTTCGGTCCGCCGTATCGCACGGCGGCACAGGGGGTTTCAGGCGGCGAGGGTCCGGTCGGATCCGGCCGGATCGATCACCGTGACGGTGCCGGTGCCGATATCGAAGACCCAGCCTGCGACGGTGACGGCGCCGGTCGACAACGCGCGCGCCACCGCCGGGTGGGTGGCCAGATTCGCTTGCTGAGCAACGACATTCGCGCGAATCAACGACGCGATCGCTTCCGAGCCCGGGCGGGCCGCGGCGGCATCGGCATGCCGCAGCCAGGCGGCGACGGTCGGCATCGTGCTGAGATCGTGGCGTTCGGCCAGCGCCGTCATCGCCCCGCAGCCGGAGTGCCCGCACACCACGATGCGTTCGACGCCCAGCACCGCGACGGCGTATTCGATACTGGCCGCCACGCCGTCGGCGCCCGGCCCGTACGCGGGGACGAGATTGCCGGCGGTGCGCACGACGAACAGCTCACCGGGTTCGCTGCTGGTGATCAGTTCGGGCACGACACGTGCGTCGGAGCACCCGATGAACAGGGTGCCGGGCGTATGCGTGGTGGTGAGCTGGGCGAACAACTCCGCCTTGGCGGGGAAGACGGCGTCGCGGAAGTGCGTGACGCCGGTGGTGAGGTCATGCATGAGACCAGCCTGCATGACCAGTAGCTATAGGGTCCAATACTTGTATCGGATCGCAACTATAGATGCGATCAATAATCTTGCGCGGTCGCGTGGATCGCGCTGGTGAACGCGCGGGCCGCGGCCGAGTGGTAGGCGGTGTGGCGGCGCAGTAACTCCACCGTGCGGATCGGCAGGGGAGGGTCCAGGGCTGTCGGGTGCAGATCGGCATGTGCCCGCGTGATCGCATCCGGCAGTACCGTGGCGAGCGATCCGCGCCGGACGAATTCCAGCAGTGCGCTGATCGAATTCGCCTCGACCGCGATATCCGGAGCGACGCCGCATTCGTCGAAGTATCGGTCGATATGCAGGCGGGTGGCGAAGTCCGCACTCAGCAGCCCCAGCGGGATGCCGGCCAGCGCCCCGGCCGGCAGTGGTTGCGCGGCAGTGGCGAACGGATGGTCCGAGCCGACGACCAGGCCGAGTTTCTCGGTGAACAGTGCGGTGTGCTCGACCCCCGCGGCGTGCGCGCCCGCGAAGGCGATCCCGAGATCGAGCCGGTCGGCGAGCAGATCCGCCTCGATCGCATCCTGGGTCGTCTCGCGAAGAGTGAGGCTGATTCCCGGATGCTCGGAACGGAACCGGTGTACGAGCGGTCCGATCAGATAGGCGGTGAAGGTCGGCGTCGTCGCCACCCGCAGATGGCCGCGGGACAGATCATGGACGTCGTGCACCGCGCGTTCGCCGGCCTCCAGATCGCGCAGTGCGAGCCGGGCATGGCGCGCATACGCCTGCCCGGCATCGGTCAGCCGGACCGTGCGGCCGGAGCGGTCGAGCAGTACCACGCCCAGCACCCGCTCGAGCTGTTTGATCTGCTGCGACAGCGTCGGCTGCGAGATGTGCAGGGATTCCGCGGCGCGGGTGAAGTTGCCGTGGTCGGCGACCGCCAGCAGATACCGGATGTGGCGCAACTCCATCGGCCAACTATAGGTCGCGCCAATGGCGATGATGGGCACGGTGACTTGGACACTATCGGTCCTGTTCGGCATGCTGGCGATAGCACCGCGCAGCCGATCGAAGCGAGGACAGCGATGAACCACGACAGCGAGAACCTGCGCCGGGCGATCGCCCTCGGCGAGGAGGCCGGCCGCCGGGGCAACCGCCCGTTCGGCGCCGTACTCGTGGCCGCGGACGGGACGGTCGTCGCCGAGGGACGCAACGAGGTCGCCACCTCCGGTGTGGTCACCGCACATGCGGAACTCACCGCACTCGGGGCCGCGGGGCCCGCCGCGGGCGGCGCCACCGTCTACGCCAGTGGAGAACCATGCCCGATGTGCAGTGCCGCGCTGGTATGGGCCGGTGTCGCCCGCATCGTCTTCGCCGCGGCGGAAGCCGACTTCAGCGCGATCATCGGCGGGCATCCGCGGTTCGCCCTCGGCTGCGCGGAGGTTGTCGCCGCCAGTGATGCCGAGATCGCCGTCTCGGGACCGCATCTGGGCGACGAGGCGCTCGTCCCGTTCCGTCACTACGTCGAAACCGTCCAGGAGACAGCATGATCGGCGCTACACCGGGGCGGTTGCGCCGGATGCGAGCCGCTCAGCGCGCCCACTCCACCCACCGGCGATCCGCGGTGAACACCACCGACGTCGAGTGCTGGTAGTTCCGGGCATTCAGCTGGGCGTCGATATCGGCGCGGATGGCGTCGAAGGATTCGACGGTGCGTTCGGGGGTCCGGGGATCGAGAACGAAGGCGAGTTCCAGATCGAGGCGGCTGCCCACGGTGGAGGCGCGAACGAAGGATGCGGCGAAGCCGTGGTCGGCGCGGACCCGGTCGCACAGCCGCTCGACGTCGGTGACCACCGAGTGCGGGGCGGCCATGGTGAGAATTTCGCGAAAAGCGGAGCGGAACAGCCGGATCGGGATCCAGAGATAGGCCAGGGACACGATGATCACCAGCGCGGGATCGACGTAGCGCGCGATGTCGTCGCGGCCGGCGGCCTCCAATGCCACCGCCGCGCCGAATCCGGCCAGGGTGATCAGGCTGAAGGCGGCGTCGCCGCCCCATTCGGCGGCCTCCGCCCGGACCAGCCCCGAACCGGAGCGTCCGGCCCGCCACAACACCAGCGCCACCAGCACACTGAGCAGTGACGCGGTGATCGCGTACGCCAGCGCGGAGACGGCCGAGACGGCCCGGCCGCCGTGCAGGATCTCCCGCACCGCGTTCACCGATCCGTAGACGCACAGTCCGCCCAGGGCGGTCGAGCGCACCACGATGACGACCGGCTCCCAGGTCTCGCGCCCCCACGGATACGACGCGTCTGCCCCCTTCGCGACGGTCCGCTGCGCCGCCACCGACACCGCCGAAAGCGCGATGCCCACAAGGGAATACAACCCGTCGAACACGATCATCTGCGATCCCGCCGCCAGCCCCCACGCCAGCGAGACCACCACGAACACCACCGAGGCCCACATCGAGAACACGAGCGCGCGCATGCGCTCACGCTACGACCGGTCTGTCACCGGCGGACCGATTCACCCCGGGAACCGGATAGGTGTCGCGGCCCGCGTTCGCTCTTCGGAGATCGTCGATTGACGAGGTTTCGTTAGCCGCCTAATGTTTATCGATAGGCGGCTAACGATTGGAGTGAAATGATACTGGTAACCGGCGCGACTGGACATATCGGCCGAGAGCTCGTGGCCGCACTCGACAGAACGGGTGCGGCGATGCGCTTGTTCGTCCGAGACCCGGCGCGCGCCGCCGATCTTTCGTCCGCCGCCGAACGCGTGGTCGGCGACCTGACGGACCCGGCGGCGTTGCGGGCGGCGTGCGAGGGGATCGACTCGCTGTTCCTGCTCGTTCCGGGACTGGCGGTGGAGCCCGCGCGGCATGCGGTGGCGGCGGCGCGGCACGCCGGTATCCGGCATCTGGTGCTGGTGTCGTCGTACAACGTGCTGGGCGATCCGATGCCGGCCATGGGGCGCTGGCACCGCGAACGAGAGGAGATCGTCGGTAGCTCCGGCATTTCCGCGACGATCCTGCGCCCCGGGGGATTCATGACCAACGCGCTGGAGTGGGCGGCCGATATCCGCGCCGGCCGGCCGGTATTCGATCCGTCCGGGCCCGGCCGCTACGCGCCGATCGACCCCGCCGATATCGCGGCGGTCGCGGCGATCGCGCTCACCGAGCCGGGGCACGACACCACCTACTGTCTCACCGGCGAGCAGACCTTCACCATCGGAGAACAGGTCGCGGTGCTGGCCGGCGCGATCGGCCGCCCGATCGCGGTCGAAACCGCCACCACCGCCGAGGAGGCCGTCCGCTCCCGCTATCCCCAGGGGGCGCCACCGGCCCTGGCGGCAGCGATCCTGGAGGGATTCACGCTGATGCGCGCCGACACCGTCGGTCTGCGGACCGATACGGTGCGGCGGTTGCTCGGCCGCGCACCCCGAACCTTCGCCGACTGGTGCGACCGCAACCGCGACCGATTCCGTTGAAGGACAACGGTTTCGGCGCGGCGAGCGCGGGTCGGGCTACGGCGGCGAGTTCGTTCGCGAACCCGCGGGGTTCGGGCGCAGCCGCCCCCGCATCTCGCTGGTGAGGGCTGCCGCGCTATCGCGCAACGCCTCGATGAACGCATCGGTCGCCGCCGAGGGAGCGGTGCTCTGTTCTCCCCGAGTCGCTGCGCGCGGTGCCATCCGCACCACCCGGGTGGGACGCACCGCGGCCGGGTGATCGATCCTGACCAGCGCGATATTCGCGGGCACCACCGGCGCCGCGATACCGGGCACCACGGTGATGCCCGAACCCGCCGCGACCAGACCCAGTTTCGCGATCCAATCCCGCGCGACGAAGGCGATATCGGGTTCGTGCCGGGAATCGCGCCACGCGCCCAGCAGGGTGCTGCCGCGCTCGGTACTGCCCGCGATCCAGCGTTCGTCACGAAATTCCGCCGGAGCCGCACTGATCCGCCCGGCCAGCCGGTGGTTCGACGGCACCGCGACCAGCAGCGGATCGTCGAGCAGCACTTCCACCTCCATATCGGCGGCGAGCGTGCCGGTCTCGGTGACGACGGCCAGGTCCAGCCGGCCGCGCGCCACCGCGGTGAGCAGGCGCGCAGTGGTGCCCTCGCGCAGCGGCACCCGCGCCGACGTCGCTGCCACCGCTCGCGGCACCAGTGCGGCCATCGCGGTCGAGAACGCGCCGACACGCACGGTCGCGGGCGGTCCCGCGGTCAGGCGATCCAGTTGATCGCGGGTGCTGTCGAGTTCGGCCAGCACCGCTTCGGCGTGGCGGATCACGATCTGCCCGGCCGCGGTCGGTGCGACGCCGCGCGCCAGCCGGTCGAACAGCGGATGCCCCGCGGCCTGTTCCATCAGCGAAATCTGCCGGGACACCGCGGATTGGGTATAGCCCAGCCGGTCCGCGGTGGCCGAGAACGAGCCGCAGCGGGCGGCCTCGCGCACGACACGCAACCCGAGGATCGTGAACTCACCCATGCGAAATACTGATATCAGAAATGCGAGATCATCGCTTGTCGCATGGGTAGGCCGTGTTTAGCGTCGGCTGTGTGAGTGTGAACGAGAACAGAGCGCTGGTGCGCGACATCTTCGACCGGATGGCCGCCGGCGAGACCCGGGCGCTGAGCGATGCGATGGCTCCGGAATTTCGCTGGACCTTCCCCGGACACTGGTCGTGGTCGGGCACCTGGGAACCGAAAACGGCTGCCGTGCAGGGTCTGCTACGCCCGCTGATGGCGCAGTTCACCGAGTATCGAATCAGCGCGGACGCCGTGCACGCTGACGGTGACCGGGTGATCGTGCAGGCCCACAGCGCCGCCACGACGGTCCGCGGCGAGCCGTACGACCAGTACTACTGCTTCGTGTTCCGGGTCGAGGCCGGGCGGCTGCTCGAGGTGACCGAATACTGCGATACCGCTCTGGTGGAGCGAGTTCTCGAACCCCTGTGACGCCGTCACCGCCGATTCAGGATTCGATCAGGGCGAAGATCGACGCCGGTGACCCCGAACCGTGTTCGGTGACGAATCCGCCGACGACGACGGTGAAGCCGCGGTCCGGCAGATCAGCCAGGTGGGCCAGGATTTCCAGGCTGAGGCGGTGCTCGCGGTACAGCAGCTTCGAAACCCGGAAGGTGTCGTCGATGCCGATATCGGGACTGAAGGCGTCGGTGCCGAGGGCCCCGCGCCGGCCGAGTACGCCGTGGTCGAGCAGCCAGTGCACCGCCGCCACGGAGAATCCGGGGTGATGCATGCGGCCCTGCGTATCGACCGACGCGAAATCGTCGGTGCCCCAATATCTTTCCCATCCGGTGTGCAGGAGGACGGCGGATTCGGCAGGGAAGGGGCCGTGCCGGTCCTGCCATTCGAGCAGATCATCGACCGTGACCGCGTAATCGCGATCGTGTTCCGCTCGCGCGCTGATATCGATGCGGACGCCGGGCAGGACGAAATCCTCGGGGGCGAGCCGATCGGCCGTCGCCGCACCGGCGGTGAAGTGGGCCGGTGCGCCCCAATGGGTTCCGGTGTGTTCGCCGACGGTGACCGCCTGCAGGTGGAAGCCGTGTTCGTCGAGCGTGGCGATGGTGTCGATCCGCGGCGTGGGATCGCCGGGAAACACCGACACGGCTTCCACGGACAGGGGATGCGACAGGTTCAGCACGGACGAATACGCCATCGGTTCACCTCCCGTGTGGCACCACCCGGACGAGATTTCACGGTTCCGCGCGGGCACCGATGTGCCGGCGCGGAACCGCCGACACTATCGCAGGTAGACCGGAACCGAGATGTGCCCGTTGGAGATGAAACTGCCCAGCGGCTTCAGCTCGGACGGGTCGACCGCCGGCCGCAGGTCCGGGAAGCGTTCGAACAGCGCCGGTAGCGCGATCGAGGCCTCCATCCGCGCCAGCGGAGCGCCCAGGCAGTGGTGCGCGCCGTGGCCGAAGGCCAGATGTTCCTTGTTCGCCCGATGTACGTCGAACTCGGCGGCGGTCTCGCCGTGCACCTTCGGATCGCGGCAGGCCGCACCGTAGGAAGCGAGAATCGCCTCACCCTTCGGGATCCGGATCTCGCCGACCTCGATGTCCTCGACGGCGTACCGCAGCGGCAGATGCGCCACCGGCGCCTGGTAGCGCAGCGTCTCCTCGACCAGCTCCGCCCACGGCACCCGGCCCTCGACCACATCGGCGCGCTGCTCCGGATGGCTGAGCAGCGCCACGATGGCCTGGTCGATGAGGTTGAGCGTGGTCTCGTGGCCGGCGTTGATCACCAGCATCAGGGTGTCGACGAGTTCGGTCTCCGAGAGCTGGGCGCCGTCCTCGTTACGGGTCGCGATCAGCACGCTGGTGATGTCGTCGCCCGGATTCTCCCGCCGGAACGACACCAATTCGCCGATCAGGCGGCCCATTTCGATGAAGTTCGCCTGCGCCTGCTCCGGTGTGAACGAGGTGTCGAAGAAGCCGTCGACACAGGCGTGGATGGCCGAATCCAGATGGTCGGGCACGCCCAGCAGTTCGCTGATCACCCGGATCGGCACCGGGTAGGCGTAATTCGGGCGCAGGTCCACGATCTCGCCCGGCGCGGTCGCGCTCAACCGTTCGAGCAGATCCGCCACGATCGCCTCGATCCGCGGACGCATCGCGGTGGAGCGGCGATGCGTGAACGCCGGGGCGACCAGTTTGCGCAGCCTCCGGTGCTCGGTGCCGTAGGCGGTGAACATGTTCTGCGCCGCCACCCACGGTTGCAGCGGCCAGGACTCGTTGATGTCCCCGTTGATATAGGCCGACCAGTGCTGACGCGGATCCTTCGACACCCGCGGATCCGACAGCAGATTCTTCAGCACGACCGCATCGGTCACCGACCAGGCCGGCACCCCGCCCGGCAACTCCACCAGCGCCACGGGACCACGTTCCCGGATGCGCTCGTTCTCGGCCTGGATATCGGCGCCGGTCAGATCGAGCACCAGTGGTTCCTGCTTCATCGGAAGCTCCTTACACCAGATTCAACGGAGGAGATGCGGGAAAGGTGACCGGCAGCGCTGCCATCGCACGGTGGAACGGGCCGGGACGCCAGGTGATTTCGCTCGGCTCGATGGCCAGGCGCATCTCGGGCAGTGCGTCGAGCAACTGGTCGATCGCGTCCTGCACCACCAGATAGGCCACCGAACGGGCCGGGCAGGCGTGCGGTCCGGCGCTCCAGGCCAGATGCGAGCGGTTGCCGGTGCGGTCGCCGCCGGCGATGACCGGATCGTTGTTGCACGCGGACAGGCTGATGACGACCGGCTGATGCGCGGGCAGCCAGGCGTTGTCGATCAGGATCGGCTGGCGCGGATAGCTGATCGAGAAGTTCGCCATCGGCGGATCCTTGAACAGAACCTCGTCCAGCGCGTCGCGGGTGGAGAGGCTGCCGCCGAGCATGCCGCCGCCGAACCGTTCGTCGGTGATCATCAGCAGCAGGGTGTTGGCGATCAGGTTCTGCTGGGGTTCGATGCCCGCACCGTAGAAGCTGATCAGGTTGTAGAGCATCTCTTCGTCGCTGAGATTGGCCGGGTGGTGCGCCAGCCGCGAGGTGACGTCGTCGCCGGGCTCGGCGCGGCGCAGGTGGATCAGCTCCATCAGCGCCTGGCTCAGATGTTCCATACCCCAGGCCGCGTTCACGGTGTCGAACAGCGCCGCCATACCGGTGGCCACGCGCTGACCGAGCTCGGCCGAACAGCCCACCATGCGGTTCAGCGATTCGAAGACCAGCGGGAAGGCGTACTGCGACACCAGATCCGCCGATCCGGCCTCACAGAAGCTGTTGATCAGCGGGATCGCGATCTTCTCCACCGTGCTGTGCAGCGCGTGCAGATCGATACCGTCGACGGCCGCCGTATACGCCTGCCGGTAGCGCAGGTGGACATTGCCGGCATTGCGCAGCGCGTTCGGATACCACTGCATCATCGGCCGCACCGGGCAGTCCTCGGGAATCGAGTCCTGCCACGCCCGGGGGTCGGCCGGGAAGTGTTCGGGATCGTTGAGGATTCGCAACGCGGTGTGGTAGCCGATCACCAGCGTGGCCGGGACGCCGGGGGACAGCTCGATCGGGACCAGTGAACCGTAGCGACGGCGCATCTCCCGATACGTGCCGTGCGGATCGGCGGCGAATTCCGGTGTGTCCAGCAGAATCCGGGGACCGTCGGTGTCGACCGGGGAGCCCATGTGCTGGACCGGGCAGGTGGCGGGACCGCCCGCGCCGGGTAGTGCGGACAGTGCAGAACGTGGTGTGGTCAAAAGATGTGACTCCAGAGAATGAACTGTCGAGCGCGACGAAGAATTCCGCTGTCGGTATGGTCCTACAGCGTCACCCCACATCTGTTGTAGGACAAGAGGCTTGGTTAGCCGCCCGGCCGGACATCCGTAACCGGACTGTCGACCAGGGTAGCAGGAACGTACCGAACTCTCTGTCGGTCTTCCACTCTCGGCACGCCGGTGCGGGACGGGCCGGTGAACCACCGTGAAACACCTTGTGAGCGGGCATAATCACATCGGTTCCACCGAACTGTCGGTGCGGTGTGTTTGCATACCACCATGACGAGCACCGATCTGCTGGCAGACGCCTTCGGGCGGATCAAGGAGAACGTGCACGGCGCGGTCGCCGGGCTCACCCAGGAGGAACTGGCCGCGCGGCTGGACCCGGGCGCCAACTCCATCGCCTGGCTGATCTGGCATCTGACCCGCGTGCAGGACGACCACATCGCCGATGTGGCCGGCACCGAACAGGTGTGGACGACGGCCGGTTGGTCGCGCCGCTTCGATCTGCCCTTCGACGAGTCGGCCACCGGGTACGGCGACGATCCGGACGAGGTGGCGGCCCTCGGCGGTGTCTCGGCCGAATTGCTGCTGGGCTATCACGACGCTGTGCACGACCGCACCGTCGACTACGTCCGCACCCTCGCCGACGCCGACCTGCCCCGGATCGTCGACACCCGCTGGGATCCGCCGGTGACCCTCGGCGTGCGGCTGATCAGCGTGGTCGACGACGATATCCAGCATTCCGGGCAGGCGGCGTTCATCCGCGGGGTGCTGCTGCGCCGCCGCTAGCGCCGGTACAGGGTCACCGGAATCGCCGACGGTGAGAGGACGAAGTCCCGGTTCGAGGCCCGCACGACGTACGCCGGATCCGGCTCGGGCCGCCACCGCGCCAGCAGCGCCGCCGAGGCGAGCGTGATCTCCAGCAGCGCGAAGTGGTCGCCCAGGCAGCGCCGGCGACCGACACCGAAGGAGAGGTTCGCCTGCTTGTCGATCTCGCCGGTGCGGGCGGGCGACCAGCGGTCGGGATCGAAGGCCTCGGGATTCGGGAAGTGGCGCGGGTCGTGCTGGACCAGATAGGGGCTGAACATGATGGCGGTGCCGTCGGGAACGGTGAGTCCGCCGACGGTCACCGGCCCGGACGCGTTCCCGGCGCTGATCCACGGTCCCCAGAACCGAAGAGTTTCCGAGACAACCTGTTTCAGGTATATGAGCTTGCCGATGTGTTCCGCGCGCACCGGTCCGGCGCCGACCACATCGTCGAGTTCGGCTCGCACCCGTTCGGCGATATCGGGTCGCCGCATCACCTCGTGCCACAGCCACCCGGTGAGCGAGGCCATCGACCCCACTCCACCGGCCAGCATCAGGATGGCCTCGTCGATGATGTGGTCGTCCGACAGTCGCGCGCCGGTCTCGGGATCGGTATGGCGGATCAACGCCGACACCACATCGTTGAAATCCTCGTCGCGGCGGCGATACTCGGTGATCGCGGCGCCGATCGCGGCCCGCAGGTGGCGCGCCTTGCGCTCCCAGCGCCGATTCGCGATCACCCGCAGGCGGCGGATCTGAGGTGGCAGGGCGGTGCGCAGAATGACCTGGCTCAGCAGCCACGGCACGTTGTCGCGAATCCGGTGCCGGACCGCCTCGCTGAATTCGGCGGTGAACAGGGTCGAGGACACGGTGTCGAGGATCAGGCCGTGCGCCTCGTCCATCAGATCGACCCGGCCTCCGGCGGGCAGTGCGGCCGACCAGGTGTCGGCCAATTCGGCCGCGGTGACCGTGTATTCGGCGAGCCGGCTCTGCCGCAGTGCGGGCGCGATCATGCGCCGGCGCAGTTTGTGTTCGGCGCCGCGCAGCACGTTCACCGAACCGCCGGCCACATCGGCGATCGCTTCCCGCAGATCGTCGCGATTCAATTCCGCGTCGCCGAGGCCGACCTCGCGCACCAGCTCCGGCGTGGTCAGCACATAGCCGGTCTTGCGGCCGAATCGAATGCGCACGATCGGGCCGAGCTCGGCGAGCGAGGTCACGAAACTCGGTGCGTCGCGCAGGGCGCGCAGACTGTGACCGATCAGCGGCAGGGCGCCGGGCGCGGTCGGCACGTCGGACAGTCGTTGCGGCACCGGTCGCTGTGCGGCGGGCTCGATGTCGGCCCGGGCCTGCCGGTAGACCTCGACAATCGCGTCGATGCGGCCGGACTGTCGCACCGAATCGCGATGCCGGGTCATCTCGGCGCGCATCGCGAGCAGCCTGCCGCGGTCGTTCACCAGCACGCCGATCGCCTCCGCCAGGGACGCGGAGGAGGCGTCGCCGGCGCGCAGACCGCCGCCCGCCGGAACGGATTCGGCCAGGTCCGGATCGCAATAGAGCACGGGCAGGCCGGTGGCGATCGCTTCGAGCAGCACCATGCCCTGGGTGTCGAAACCCCACGACGGAAACACCAGGACGTCCGCGGCGGCCATGGCGTCGAGGCACTGCTGCTGAGAAACCCTGCCGTGCAGCGTGATTCGATCCGAGAGCCCGTATTCGGCGACCACCGCGGCCGCGCGGGCGGACAGTTCGCCCTCCCCGTACACGTCGAGGGTGCAGTCCGGGACGCGCCGCACCGCCTCGATCGATTCGAGCAGTCGCTTCTCCGCGGAGAGCCGCCCACACCAGATCAACCGCAGCGGGCCTTCGACGGCGCGTGCGGCCGGGGGCCGCTGGTCGTCGAACAGTGCGTCGTCGACGCCGTTGGAGACCACCCGGATCGGCCGGGTGAGGCCGTGGTCGAGCAGCAGATCCGCGAAATGGCGGGTCGGTGCGATGACCCGGTCGGCGGCCTGCCCCTGGCCCACGATGGTGTGCCATGCGTGCCGGGCCGCCCGGCTCTGCGTGCCCCGCGGCATCCGCGCGGGATGGGAGACGAAGCGGCCGTGCATGATTCGCAGCGCGAGCGCCGAGAGGTAGGGCGCCGGGGCGGTGTGCTCGATGAAGGAGTCGTCACGGCTCTGCGCGGTGTGTACCAGCGGAATGCGATGCCGCCGTGCGGCTTTCATCCCCGCGATCGCCACCCCGTAGGTGGTGTGGGTGTGGACGAGATCGACGGGTCCGCGGGCGGCGAAGGCGGCATCGATCAGCGCGGCGTTGCGCGCGGTCGGCAACACCATCGGGAAGCCGTTCACCACCGCGCCGGCCAGGGGAGCCAGTTCGACCACCCCGTCGTCGGATGCCGCGTCCGGCGGCATCGCCGCGCCCGACAGTGGCGCCACGAACAGCGTCACCCGATGGCCGGCGCGTTCGAGGCCGTGGCGCAATGCCGCCACCGCGGTCTGCACCCCGCCAAGCGTCGCCGGGTGATAGTCCATGAACATGGCGATGTGCACGCCCGGCACGTTACCCACGCGCCCGGTTGTTCGATATCCCATAGTGTCCCCATCGGGTTTCTCGGCCGAAAGTGTTGCGCTCTCGGCAAAAGGGGAGATAACTCGACATGAGAATCGCCATTCCGCTGACCGGCACCCGCGGCGATGTGCAACCGGTGCTGGCCCTGGGGCTGGAGTTGCGGCGCCGCGGCCACGACGTGGTGCTGGGCGCGCCGCCGAATCTGGTCGATTTCGCCACCTCGGCGGGGCTCGCGGCGCGTGCCTGCGGGCCTGACGTACAGCAGCTCTACAGCTCCGAGGAGGGGCAGCGGGCCCTCGCCGCGGGTAATACGCTGCGGCTGATGCAGCTGGTCGCCCGGCAGATGGCCGACTATGCCGACCGGATGAACCGCGAGGTGGTCGAGGTGTGCGCGGGCGCCGACCTGATCGTGGCGAGCACCGTCACCGAGGACCGGGCCTGCTCGGTCGCCGAGGCGATGGATGTGCCGCTGGTGAGCCTGCACTACTTCCCGGCGCGGGCGAACGGGGCCTATCCGTTCCCGGGTGCGCTGCCGGCGAGCTGGGCGCCGCCCGCGCCGGTGAATCGCGCGACATGGGCGGTGGCGGAGAATCTGCGGCGCATCATGTTCATGCGCTATCTGAACGATCTACGCGCCATGCTCGGACTGCCGAAGTCGCGGGCGAGTATCGCTGCGGTGCTGGCGCGGCGGCGGGTCCCCGAAGTGCAGATCTACGATCCGGCGCTGGTGCCCGGACTACCGGCGCAATGGGACGGCCGGCGGCCGTTCACCGGTTTCCTGACGCTCGATCAGCAGACCCGGCATGCGGTCGGCGAACTCGGCGACGACCACACCGACATCCTGTCCTGGGTGCACGCGGGGGAGGCGCCGGTGTTCTTCGGATTCGGCAGTATGCCGATCAGCGATCCCGCCGCCGTACTGGCCATGGTGCGCGAGGTGTCGCGCCGGCTCGGCGTACGGGCATTGGTGAGTGCGGGCTGGAGCGGTATGGAAACCGCTCGTACACAGGGTGATTCGACGGTGAAGGTGGTCGGCCCGTTCGCCCACGACCTGGTGTTCCCCTACTGCGCGGCCGCGGTGCATCACGGTGGGATCGGCACGTTGTTCGAGAGTCTGCGCGCCGGTCTGCCGACACTGGTGTGCTCGGTGTCGTTCGAACAGCCGATGTGGGGCGGACAGGTGGACCGGCTCGGACTCGGCGCCCATCTGCGTTTCACCGATCTCACCACCGAACGACTCGTTCGCGGCGTGACCGCGCTGCTGGAACCCGAACGCCGCACTCGCGCAGAGCAATTCGCCCCGACCCTGCGGACCGAGGGCGCCGCCGCCCATGCCGCCGATATCGTCGAGGCGGCGGCCCGATGAGGATGATCGCCGCGGATTCGGCGGTGATGTTCCGCCGGTGCGCCCGGCACACCCTGCGCAGTCCGGACACGCTGATCATCTCGCTGCTCATGCCGATCCTGGTGATGATGCTGTTCACCTACGTGTTCGGCGGCGCGATCGACGTCGGCGGTTCCTACCTCGACTACGTGGTTCCCGGAATCATGTTGTTGTGCACCGGCTTCGGCGCGTCCATCACCGCGACCGCGGTCTCGGCGGATATGACCAGGGGCAGTATCGACCGGTTCCGGACGCTGCCGATGTTCCGGCAGGCGATCCTCGCCGGGCATGTCGGCGAGGGTGTGGCGCGCAATCTCGCCGCCATCGCGATCGCGGTGGCCGTGGCGGTACTGCTCGGCTATCGCCCGCACGCGGACGCGCTGGGCTGGCTGGCGGCACTGGCCATGATCGTACTGTTCGTGGTGGCGATCTGCTGGATCGCGGTCGCGCTGGGGCTGGTGGCGAAGAATCCCGAAGCGGCCGGCGGGATGACCTACGCGATCATGTTCATCCCCTACATCAGCAGCGCGTTCGTGCAGACCTCCACCATGCCCGGCTGGCTGCGCGGCTTCGCCGACTATCAACCCGCCACACCCGTGGTCGACACCGTGCGCGGCCTGCTGAATTCGAGCGGGACCGGCGGAAGCGCCGCATCGGCCCTGGTCTGGTGTGTGGGCCTCGCGGTAGTCGGATTCGGCGCGGCCAGGGCGATATTCGATCGGCTCTCCCAGCGTTGAGGCGACCGCGGTTCGCCCGGTCCCCAACGCGTCAGCGTCGCGGCGGCGCGGTCAGATCGAGCTGTGCACCCGCAGTGGCGTCCAAGGTCGCCATGCACATCCGCAGCACTTCGTCGCGCGAAATACGCTGATGGGCAAGCCATTCGACGGCTACCTCGCGGATGAAGGCGATCCATCCGGTCAGCGCCGCGGCGGCCACCTCGCGCGTGTGCCCTGTGGCGCCACATGCGTCGAGGACACGCTCGCACAGGGCGTTCAGGTCCTCGACCACCGGTCCGCGTACCGCCGGGTCGGCCGCCGAAGCGGTGCGGTTGGCGATGAGAACCAGCGGCACGTGGGCGCGGTAGAAATCCAGATGCGCCACCAGGCTCCGGTAGACGGCGGTGCGAACCGGCTCGTCGGGATCGATGCGCAGTTCGGCGAGCAGTCGATCGTGCGCTCGTTTCCAGATGGCCGCGAAGAATTCCCCCTTGGTGGGGAAGTAGTGGTACATCAGGGCGCGCGAGGCGCCGGCGTGGGTGGCGATGTCCTCCATCGCGACCTCGTCGTAGGAGCGTTCGCCGAACAATCGCGCGCCTACGTCCATCAATTCGTCGCGGCGCTGCTCGGGAGTGAGGCGGCGTCGGCTCGGCATCTGCTCATCGTAGGCGTGCGGTGTTGACGCGAACCCGGGCAGCGGCCTACCGTGGAACTTATTCAACAACCGTCTAATAGGGGTCGGCATGCGACGAGTGCTGCAGATCTGGCTACTGGTGTTCGGGCTCGTCTGTGCGGGGATCGCGCTGGCGCACTTGTTATTCGGTACCGCCAGCATCATCGGCGGCGGACCGGTGAACGCCACCGTGGATTCCGATATGCGCTTCTACGCGGTCGTGTTCGGCGCCTACGGCCTGGCCGTGGCGTGGTGTGCGCGCGATGTGGAGCGCCGCGGGCCGGCGATCAACGCGCTCGGCGCCGTCTTCTTCGCCGGCGGACTCGCCCGGATCCTGGCATGGGCGGCGAGCGGGGAACCCAGTTGGTTCTACGTGCTCATGACGCCGGTGGAACTGCTGATTCCGGTCCTGAACTACTTCCTGGTGCGGGCGGTGTGCGTCGGCCGCGGGCCGGGCGATGGCCGTGCATCCGGCGCCGGGGCTCTCGGCATGGCGCCGGCGATGCGGCAGGGACGGACTGGATAACGTCGGGCCGCGGTGAGTTCGCGTGGCTCAGTGCGGGCTGCGGTTGTCGCCCGCGAGGCGGCCGCGCCGGATCAGGGCTCGTTTGGCGCCCGGTGCGATCGGCGGCAGCGGCGCCTCCGAATCCGGTTCCGGCTCAGCGGGATTGGGCCGGACGAACAAGGTGACCGAGGCGGCCGGACTGAATCCGCTGCGGGCCATCAACGTGGCCGAGGCGGTGTTGCTCTGCTCCACGTCGGTCACGATGCGCCGGGCTCCCCGAGCGAACAACGCCTCCGAACAGATATCCACCAGTCGCCGCGCCAGTCCGCGCCCCTGCATATCCGGTGCCACCGCGACCCATTCGAGGTATCCCCAGTCGTCCCGGAGTTCGAATTCCATGGATCCGAGGACGAATCCCACCACCCGATCCGAATCCAAGGCCACCCAGCAGGCGTTGTCCGCCGAATCGAGGTGCTCGGCCACCGACGTCAAAGACCACGACGTGTAAGGCTTGACGTCGGTGTCGAACACCTCGTGCCCCAGATCCAATACCTGCCGCAAATGCCCCAGACCCATGGGCACGATCACCGCATCGCTGTCCATTCGCCCAGTTTGCCAGAGGTGTGCCAGGCGGCCGGAGTGTGCGATCAGCCGTTGGGCTGATTCGGAGCGCCGTCCATCGGCGGGGCCATACCGGAGCCGCCGCCCGGTCCGGGCGCCGCACCATCCGGACCGGGACCGTTCTGCCCCGGATCGCCGCCCTGCGCCATTCCGCCGAAGCGGCTCGACCGTCCCGTGCGGCCATCCGTCCGACCGGATTCGGTGCCGCTCGTGATCGCCGTCGCGGTCGCGGTCCCATTCGCCTGCGTGCCCTGAATGCGCACGGTGTCACCGACTTTCACGTCCGAATGCTGGGTGCTGCCGGAAATCGTGTAGGTCTGGCTGAAGTTGTCGGCGCTCTTGGCGGTGATCGAGGTGTCCGAGACCGCGGTCACCGTGCCCGTCTGGGTGATCTCGGTGGTGTAGCCGCCGTTGCCGTCGGAGATCACGAACTGGCCGTGCAGGCTCGCGCCCGTCATGCCCATACCGCCGGGACCCGAGGCATTGCGCCCACCACCCCAGCTGGTCCCGGGGCCGCCCGGACCGCCGTGCTCACTGCCGCCGGAATGGGTGGCCGCGTAGACGACGCCGCCTCCGGCCGCCGCGATCACCGCGGCGATGCCGACCGCGGCCAGCGACTTCTTCGTCGACCAGGTGGCGGCCGGCTGGGTCTGCGGTGCGCCCCAGGTGTGTTCCGGCTCGGCCGGAGGCTGTGGGGTGGGCTCGGTCATCGCATGCTCCTTGTCGTCGAAGGCGATCGCGGGCCGTCGATGCCGCGATCGTGTTGCTCGGTCAACCCTGCGGTGCGAAGCTGGGTCTGCGCTGTGGACTCGTTCGGTACTCGCTGTGGTGCGCGGGGCCCGACCGCCGCACTCACAGCCGACCCCCAGACACGGCACAGCGGACGCATAGCAGCCGTTCCCAGACTGGGGTCATGACCACCACGAACACCCCGGCCGAGCGCGTCGTGATGCGCCGCGCGGACGGCAGCCCCGTGACCGTCCTCGTCGTCGACGACGAACCGGTGCTCGCGGAAATGGTGTCGATGGCGCTGCGCTACGAGGGCTGGCAGGTCGTGACCGCCGCCGACGGGCGCACCGCGGTCACCGCCGCCCGCGAGAACCGGCCCGATGTGGTGGTTCTCGACGTGATGCTGCCCGATATGACGGGCCTCGAGGTGCTCACGAAGCTGCGCCGTGATCTGCCGTATCTGCCGGTGCTGTTGCTGACCGCGAAGGATTCGGTCGAGGACCGCATCGCCGGGCTCACCGCCGGCGGCGACGACTACGTCACCAAACCGTTCAGCATCGAAGAGGTCGTCCTGCGCCTGCGCGCGCTGCTGCGCCGCACCGGCATCACCACTGTCGACAACGACGCTCAGATCGTGGTGGGTGATCTGATGCTCGACGAGGACAGCCACGAGGTGACCCGAGCGGGCGAACCGATCACCCTGACGTCCACGGAATTCGAACTGCTGCGCTACTTCATGCGCAACCCCCGCCGCGTGCTGAGCAAGGCGCAGATCCTGGACCGGGTCTGGAGCTACGACTTCGGCGGACGCTCCAATATCGTCGAGCTCTATGTCTCCTATCTGCGCAAGAAGATCGACAGCGGACGCGAACCGATGATCCACACGCTGCGCGGCGCCGGATATGTCCTCAAACCCGCCGGCTGAGGCCGTGCCGCGGACCCGCCGGTGGTGGTCGGCACGCCGCTGGTCGCTGCGCGCGCGACTGCTCGTCGGGCAATTGCTGTTGCTGGTGGTCGTCGTCGTAGGTATCGGCGCCGCAACGGAATTCGCGCTGCAGCAGTTTCTCGTGCATCAGCTCGACACCGAGTTGGTCGATGTGCAGAAGCGTTCCCTCGGCGAGGCCGGTGGTGGTCCCAGTCTGGGTCCACCCCCCGGCGCTCAGGACCACGACAACCGGCCGCCGCCGAACCACGGCGGTCCGGGACCGGATTTCCTGGACCGTCGCGGCATCCAGGCCGATACCGTCGGCGCCAGTATCGACGGCACCGAGATCACCGCCGCCAAAATCGATGCCGACGGAACCCAGACGCGCCTGTCGGCGACCGCCCAGCGGCAGCTGGCCGAGGTGTCGTCGGACGGCACTCCCGTCACCGTCGACCTCGACGGGCAGGGCGCGTATCGGGTGGTCGCGAATTCGACCTGGTCGGGGGCCACGGTGGTGACCGGTATGCCGTTGACCGCGGTGCACGCCACATTGATGCGGGTCCTGCTGATCCTGGTGGTGGTTACCGCGGTGGTGTTCGTCATCGCGATCACCGTGGGCATCTGGGTGATCCGCCGCGCGCTCGCGCCGCTGGACCGAGTGGCCGCCACCGCCTCCCGGGTGGCCGATCTGCAACTCGATCGGGGCGAGGTGGAATTGCCGGTGCGGGTTCCGGCCGACGATGCCGATCCGCGCACCGAGGTCGGACAGCTCGGTTCCGCGGTCAACCGCATGCTCGATCACATCGACAGCGCGCTGTCGGCCCGCCACGCCAGTGAGACGCGGGTGCGGCAGTTCCTCGCCGACGCCAGTCACGAACTGCGCACCCCACTGGCCGCGATCCGCGGCTATGCCGAACTGGCACAACGGAAACGGGCCGAGGTGCCCGGCGACGTCGCCAATGCGATGAGCCGGGTGGATTCGGAATCGCGGCGGATGACGGCGCTGGTCGAGGACATGTTGCTGCTGGCCCGGCTGGATTCCGGGCGTGGCCTCGAACACGAGCCGGTGGATGTGACGCGCCTGACCGTCGACGCGGTGAGCGACGCCCATATCGCGGGCCCGGACCACCAATGGGATCTGGATCTGCCGGACGAACCGGTCGTCGTCACCGGTGATGCGGCGCGCCTGCATCAGGTGCTGGCCAATCTGCTCGCCAACGCGCGGGTGCATACCGGACCCGGCACCACGGTCACGGTCTCGCTGCAGCGCGAGGTCGGAGGAGGCGCGATCTGGCGGGTCGCCGACAACGGCCCCGGCATCCCCGCGGCGCTGCAACCGGAGGTGTTCGAGCGGTTCGCGCGCGGAGATTCCTCACGCTCGCGGCGGGCCGGAAGCAGCGGTCTGGGTTTGGCGATCGTCGCGGCCGTGGTGAAATCGCACGGCGGCACGATCAGCCTCGACAGTGTCCCGGGCCATACCGTCTTCACCGTCCGACTGCCGGATCAGGACCTCACAGCGAGCACACAGCGAAGCCCCAGGCGGCAACCACCTCGGTCGATGACGATCGACGTATGACGACGACTGTGCTGGACACGCCCCCGGTCGCGGTGACCGAACCGCCACCGACGCGGACCGCGCGCCCGCGGTGGCGGCAACTGTCGCTGGTGGCGTTGCTGGCGGCCACCGCGCTGCTGTACGTGTGGAATCTGGGCGCCAGTGGCTGGGCCAACGAGTTCTATGCCGCGGCCGTACAGGCCGGATTGCAGAGCTGGAAGGCGATGCTGTTCGGATCCAGCGATGCCGCCAACGCGATCACCGTGGACAAGACCCCCGGTGCGCTGTGGGTCATGGACATCTCGGCGCGCCTCTTCGGCTTCAACTCGTGGAGTCTGCTGGTGCCGCAGGCCCTGGAGGGCGTGGCCGCCGTCGCCGTGCTGTACGCGGGGGTGCGGCGGGTCGCAGGGCACTGGCCCGGAATCCTGGCCGGCGCGGTGCTGGCGCTGACGCCGGCCGCGGCGCTGATGTTCCGCTTCGACAACCCGGACGCCCTGCTCGTGCTGTTGCTGACCGCCGCCGCCTACTGCGTGCTGCGGTCCATCGAAAAGAACAGTGCCGCATGGTGGTTGCCCTTGGCCGGGGTGGCCGTCGGATTCGGATTCCTGGCGAAGATGATGCAGGCGTTCATCGTGCTGCCGGTGTTCGCGGCGGTGTATCTGCTTGCGGCGCAGGTGCCGTGGAAATCCAGGGTAGTCCGCTCCGTACTGGCCGTGCTCGCGATGGTGGTGTCCGCGGGCTGGTATCTGGCCGTCGTCGCGCTGTGGCCGGCCTCCTCACGACCCTTCATCGGCGGTTCCCAGCACAACAGCGTGCTCGAACTGGCATTGGGCTACAACGGTTTCGGCCGGCTCACCGGCGACGAGGTCGGCGGGCTGGGCAATATGAACCACGACGTCGGCTGGGCGCGGCTGTTCGGCTCCGAAATGGGCGGCCAGATCTCCTGGCTGATCCCCGCGGCGCTGATCCTCGGTGCGGCCGGACTGTGGCTCACCCGTCGCGCACCACGCACCGACCCGACGCGCGCCGCGCTGCTGCTGTGGCTGGGCTGGCTGGTGCTCACCGGCGGGATCTTCAGCTTCGCGAGCGGCATCCTGCACCCCTATTACACGGTGGCGCTGGCCCCGGCCGTCGCCGGCAGTGTGGCGATCGGGGCCTGGCAACTGTGGTTGCGGCGCAACGACCTTCGCGCGACCGCCGTACTGTCGGGCACGCTGGTGGTGACGACCGTCCTGGCCTGCATCCTGCTGGCGCGCACCGGTGAGTGGAATCCGTGGCTGCGTCCCGTCATCGCGGTGGTCGGTGTGGGCGCGGCGGCGCTGCTGCTGGTCGTCTCCCGGTTGCCGCGGGCACTCGGTGCGGCGGTGGTGGCCGTCGCGCTGGCCGCCGGACTGGCGGGCCCGACCGCCTACGCGGTGGCGACCGCGTCGACTCCGCACACCGGCGCGATTCCGTCCGCCGGACCGTCCAGCGGGCGCTTCGGTGGGATGCCGCCGGGTGGTGCGCCCGGTGGGCAATCCACGACGAGCGGTGCGACCGCGCATGCCGGCGGACCGATGGGCGGGCTCCTCGGCGGTATCACCGTCGGCTCGAATCTGTCTGCGGCACTGAGCGACAACGCCGACGCCTACACCTGGGTAGCGGCCGCGGTCGGCTCCAACAGCGCCGCCGCCTACCAACTGGCGACCGGCGACCCGGTCATGGCCGTCGGCGGTTTCAACGGCACCGACCCGTCCCCGACCCTCGCGCAGTTCCAGCAGTACGTGGCCCAGCACAAGATCCACTACTTCCTGGGCGGCGCCGGCCTGGGCGGCATGCGCGGCACCTCCAGCGGCGGCAGCCAGGCCGCCTCCGAGATCGCCGCCTGGGTGGCCGACACCTTCACCGCCCGCACGATCGACGGAGTCACGGTCTACGACCTGACCGCACCCGCCGAGTAGGGGCCACGGTCTGGAGTAGGGATTTACCTGCCGGTATATCGCTGCAGGAATATTCCTGCAGCGATACTTGCGGACTATGTTGCGGATCGAGCTGTCCGAGGAAGTGGCCGAATGGTTGGCATCGCTCACCGCTGCGGACTTCGCAACCGCTCAGCGGAAGCTCGATCTACTTGCCACCGAGGGACCCATGTTGCGGATGCCGCACGGTGATCACCCTGACAACCTTCCGTAAGCAAAGGCAGAACGAGTCTCGCGAGGTGGCGCGTGCCCGGCGTGCGCTGGAGCGCTACCGCGACAGCAAGGAGAGAGACCGATGAAGAATGTGAACTATCGAGACCTGGTCGACGATCGTCTCGGGAAGATGACTCCCGATCAGCGCGCCGAATACGACGAGGCGTACGAACGTGCCGATCTGGCGCTGCGCTTGGCCGAACTGTTCTACGACGCGCGCTGCGGCAGGTTTGACACAGACGGAACTCGCGCGCCGCATGGGAACCACGCAACCGACCATCGCCCGAATCGAAGGGGGCGGCCGCATGCCCACTCTGGACATGCTCGAGCGGTTGGCCAACGCTGTCGGCCAGCGCCTCGACATCTCGCTCGGCCCTGCGGCGTAACAGGCGAGTCCGTAACCCTGGATCAGGGCACCGCCCCGACCGTCTCATCCACGAGATGCCCCGAGTGGCCGAATGGACGTCACCGTTCGGTGGTGGACGACGAGGTCGAACCATTCGCCGAGGGATCCGCCCGAGAGGTGGAACGCGTCATCGTTGTCCGGGTCGTACACGGGCCCGATCACGCGGGTCTTCGCGGGCTCGGTGAGCCAGGTTCGCACCGAGTCCGGGCCCGGGGTGCGTAGATCCAGCAGATAGGCGTCCAGATCGACGCGGCCGAGTACGGCTTCGGCGAAGTCGGCCGGTGGGGAGGGGAAGGTGTCGGTGGTCGTGCCGTGGTCGAATGTCAGGCCGACGGACAGATAGCCGGAGCCGAAATGCTGCCGGAGATGGCCGCCCGCGCTGCGATGGGTGACCCGCTGGTCGCCGAGGAGAACACGTCGTGCCGCCTCGGCGACCGTATGCGTCGTTCCGCCCCAGTACACGATCTTGTGTCCGGTGTCGGTGTGCCAGCGAATCACATTGTCCGCCAGCATTCTTTCGATCTCGCCGAGGTCGCCGGATTCCGCTGTGACCCGGCCCTCGGGTTCCGGATGGGCGATACGAACAGGATCGTCCGGGTGCTCCTCGTTGTATCGGCGTATCCAGGCGACGACCTCGAGTATCTCCTCGGTCCGCCAGAACGATCGTGCCTCGGTCAGCAGCGCGCGCGGGTCGCCGGCCCCGGTGCGCACATACTCGTCGAGCGCGGCGCTGGTCGCATCGTCGCCTTCCAGGACGAGGCTGCGAAATCCGGCGTGTGCCACGAGGAATCGCAGCAGCCGGTGGGCGGTCACGGACAGCTCGTGGGTGTCGCGGGTCGCGGCTCCCAGGGCGACGACGCGTGCGGCGCCGATCAGCTGACGCAGTGCGGCCGGATCGGTGATCGGCTGCTCGGGGTCCGATGCGGAGAGCGGACGAGCGTGCTGCTCGACCCATTGCGTCACCGTGTCGATCGAAGTGGTCATGCGACAACTCTCTTACCCCAACCCTGGTTGAGGTCAAGGATGTCGTCTCACAGTTCGCGCATAGCTTCGGCAAAGAGCCGGCCCACCTCCGGGCGCGATCCTCGATGCGACGGCCGCGGCAGACAGCCCGGTGAGCGAGGCGGAGGAGAACCGTATGACGATCACAGAGGCGCCGCGTCGGCAGGCCGAGCCGACCGGATCGCCACCGCAGACCGCGAAATGGGGAGCTCTCCTGTCGGGCCCCTCCGACCAGCCGCGATGGGCGCGGCCCGGATTGCTGGTGCTGCTCGTCGCGACCGCGTTCCTGTACCTGTGGGGTCTGAGTGCGTCGGGATGGGCGAACGACTTCTATGCCGCCGCTGTGCAGGCGGGCACGCAGAGCTGGAAGGCCCTGCTGTTCGGATCGCTCGACTCCGGTAACGCCATCACCGTCGACAAACCACCCGCCGCGCTGTGGGTGATGGGATTGTCCGGGTGGCTGCTCGGATTCAGTTCCTTCTCGCTGCTGCTGCCGCAGGCGCTGATGGGTGTGGCGTCGGTCGGGCTGGTGTACGGGGCGGTGCGGCGCTGGAGCGGTCCGGCGGCCGGTCTGATCGCGGGTGCGGCGCTCGCGCTGACTCCCGTCGCGGCGCTGATGTTCCGGTTCGACAACCCGGACGCCCTGCTGGTCCTGCTGCTGGTCGCGGCGGCCTATTGCACCGTCCGCGCCACCGAGAAGGGCAGTGGCCGCTGGCTCGCGGCGGCCGGGGTGGCGGTCGGTTTCGGCTTCCTCACCAAGATGATGCAGGCCTTCCTGGTGCTGCCCGCGCTGGGCCTGGTGTTCCTCGTCGCCGCGCCGATCGCGTTGCGTGCCCGGATCCTGAAACTCCTGGGAGCCGTTGTCGCACTGATCATTTCGGGCGGCTGGTTCGTCGCACTGGTGAGCCTGTGGCCGGCCGATTCGCGCCCCTACATCGGTGGCTCCACCGACAACAGCCTGCTCGAACTCGCCCTGGGCTACAACGGCCTCGGTCGGGTGATGGGCGGCGAAGGCAACGGCGGTGGCGGCGGTGGCCCCGGTGGGGGCGGCAATACCGGATTCGGTGGCAGCACCGGCATCACCCGCCTGTTCGGCGACTCGATGGGCACCGAGATCTCGTGGCTGCTCCCGGCGGCGCTGATCGGGCTGGCGGCCGGCCTGTGGTTCACCCGGCGCACACCCCGCACCGGACGCATCCGCGCGAGCCTGCTCCTCTGGGGCGGCTGGCTGCTGGTCACCGGCGTCGTCTTCAGCTTCATGCAGGGCACCATTCACCCCTACTACACCGTGGCCCTGGCGCCGGCGATCGCCGCGCTGGTCGGCATCGCGGTGGTGGAGCTGTGGCGCGGACGTGAATTCCGTTCGGCGCGTGCGGCATTGGGTCTGATGTTGGCGGCCACCGGCGTGTGGAACTTCGTCCTGCTGGATCGCACACCCGACTGGTATCCGGCGCTGCGCTGGATCGTGCTGGTCGGCTCGATCGTGGTCGCGGCGATCCTCATCGCCGGCGCGCACGCCCTCGGCACGATGACCGTGGCGGTCGCCGCGGCCGGACTGCTGTTCGGCTTCGCCGGCACTGCCGCCTATGCCCTGGAAACCGCGGCGACCCCGCACAGCGGGTCGATTCCGACCTCCGGGCCCAGCAGCGGCCACAGCATGGGCGGGTTCGGCGGCATGCCTCCCGGCGGAAACTCCGCGAACGCGCAACCACCCGGCAGTGCCGATTCGACGGGCTCATCGACCGGTGCGCGCAACGGCAATCCCGGCGGAGGCGACTCCGACAACACCGCCCTGCAGGAACTGCTGAAGAGTGCGACCAACCGCTGGGCGGCCGCCACGGTCGGCTCCCAATCCGCGGGCAGCCTCGAATTGTCCACCGGCACATCGATCATGGCGATCGGCGGCTTCACCGGCAGCGACAACTCGCCAACCCTGGCCCAATTCCAGCAGTACGTGAACAACGGTGACATCCACTACTTCTTCGCGGGCGGCGGTCCCGGTGGCGGCCGTGGTCCGGGTGGCGGCTCCGGCAGCGCGAGCGAGATCACCAGCTGGGTCGAATCCCATTACACCGCAATAACAGTGGGCGGCACGACGGTCTACGACCTGACCCAGCCCACCAGCTGAGGACGAACTCGGGCCCCGCGATCGATCGCGGGGCCCGAGTCGCGTTCAGTTGCTCTCGCTGTCGTGGGTGTGCTGTTCGTAGGGCTGGTTCATGGTGTGCTGGAACTTGATTGCGGAGGCGATGCCGACGGGGACGCCGAGGAGCGCGGCGCCGAGGATGGCGCCCATACCGCCCAGGACGCCCGCTCCGGCCAAGCAGCCGGCGATGAGGGTGAGTCCGGCGGCGTCGAGGACGGGCGCGCCGAACACCGCGCCCGCGACGGCGCCGACTCCGCAGCCGACCGCCAGGCCGATGAGACCACCGGTCATCGTTCCGACGCTGGTAGCCAGGCCGAACTCGTTGATAGCGGCCTGGATCGCGGCATCGAAACGCTCGGTCTGCGGATCGCCGTCGATGTTCTCGAGGTGCAGTTCCGGCGTCGCCGCGCGTGCCGCTGCCCGCACCTCCGGTGCGGCGTGGACGGCGGTCAGTGCCTTCGGCTCGGCCGGGAAGGCGGTGACGCCGGCGACCGTGGCGCCGGAGGCGTCGCGCACCTGGAATTGCCCGCCCGCCGCGACGAGCGTGGCCGTCGCGGTCTCGATCACCACGGACTGATCCGCGGTGGAGCTGGTGTACTGCACGCCCGGCATGATCTCGGTGCTCAGGACGTGATCTGCCGCCATGGGCGCGGCCGATGCGATGGCCGAACCGGCGCCCAGGGCGCCCACCACCGTCATCGCGGTGACGGTCATGCGGGTGATCTTGTTCATCTGATCTCTGTTCCGTTCTGTGTTCTGCGCAGCGCTCGATGGAGCGAGATCAGACACTAACGGAAATGATTTCCATTTTCCATTCGACGATACGAACCGAATGGCGTGAAGTGGGCGCGACAGCGCCGGTGGCCCTGGTCAGGTCGTACGGCGGCTCCGCTGAGACGTGCCGGCAGGGGCGTGGCGCAGAGCGGGCAGCAGGTAGGTGTCCAGGTGATGCGACACCGCGGCGGGATCGTCGGGGTCGATGGTGTCGCCGGGAACAGTGCCGAGACTGATCAGGATCCGGGCCACCCACTCGGCGACTTCGCCCAGGTCGTGGCTGGGGTGTACTTCGCCGCGCTCGGCGGCGCGGTCGATGTAGGGGCGCCAGAACGCGGCCAGCGCCGGGACGAGGGCGGTGACGCCGGCGCCGGCGCACGCCGCGAACTCCTCGGGTTCGGAGGAGCGCAGGCGCATGAGCAGCGCGCCCGGGTCGTCGTAGGCGCCGCGGCCGATGCGCACGCCGATGGTGAGTTGTTCGGCGAAGGTGTCGATGCGGTCGAGTTCGGCGCGCGCGTCGTTCCACCAGGTGTCGGTGAGCCGCACGATCGCGGCGCCGATCAGCGCGGGTTTGTCCGGGAAGTGCCGGTACAGCCAGGCGCGCGAGACGCCCGCCGCCTCGGCCACCTCCATCATGGTAGTAGCCCGAATTCCCTTGGCGGCCAGTAACTTCTGTGTCGCTTCCAAGAGCCGATCGACCACCGTCGTGGTTGTCGTCTCGCTCATCCGCCGCCCCTTTCGCCGCACACCCGCACCGGTCCGTTGTCGACCGGTTTCGGGAAAACCCTAGCAATGTGTGGACAGATCTGAGAATGTGTCTACTAGTAGACAGTATCAAGAATCTGTCTACACGCCCCACGGCGTGAAAGGAGTGGTGATGTATCAACCGCGTACCGCGGTCATCGGCGCCGGAATCAGCGGTCTGACCGCCGGCAAGATGCTCGGCGACTACGGGGTGCCGTATGTGTGCTTCGAATCCTCGGATCGAGTCGGCGGCAACTGGGCCTTCGGCAATCCGAACGGGCACAGCAGCGCATATCGCTCCCTGCACATCGACACCTCGAAACATCAGCTGTCGTTCCGCGACTTCCCGATGCCCGAGGAATTCCCGGACTTCCCGCACCACACCCAGATCAAGCAGTATCTCGACGATTACTGCGCCGCCTTCGATCTCTACCGTTCCATCGAATTCGGCAACGGTGTGGAACACGCGCGGCGCCTGCCGGGTGGCGGCTGGGAGCTGCGCACCCAGCGAAACGAGGTGCGTCACTTCGATTTCCTGGTCGTGGCGAACGGCCATCACTGGGATCCGCGCTATCCGCAATTCCCGGGCGAATTCACCGGCCGCACCATGCACGCCCACCACTACATCGACCCGCGCACCCCGATGGACTTCTCCGATCAGCGCATTCTGGTCGTCGGGCTGGGTAACAGTGCCGCCGATATCGCGGTGGAGCTGTCGTCGAAGGCGCTGGGCAACAAGCTGACGCTGTCCACCCGCTCCGGCGCCTGGATCGTGCCGAAATACATCGCCGGCAAGCCGGCCGACAAGTATTACCGCACCAGCCCGTACATCCCGTTCTCCTGGCAGCGCAAGGTCGCGCAGTGGGGTCAGCCGCTGACGGCGGGGCGGCCGGAGAACTACGGCCTGCCCAAGCCGAATCACAAATTCTTCGAGGCGCATCCGACCCAGTCGGTGGAACTGCCGCTGCGGCTGGGTTCGGGCGATGTGATCCCGAAACCGAATATCGACCGATTCGACGGCGCCACCGTGCATTTCGCGGACGGCACGGCCGACGATTTCGACATCATCATCTACGCCACCGGCTACAACATCACCTTCCCGTTCTTCGACCCGGAGTTCATCAGTGCTCCGGACAACAAGATCGATCTGTACAAGCGGATGTTCCTGCCCGGGATCGAGGATCTGGCCTTCGCCGGATTCGCCCAGTCCACTCCGACTCTGTTCCCGTTCGTCGAATGTCAGGCGCGGTTGATCGGAGCGTATGCGGTGGGCCGCTACCGGTTGCCGTCCGCGGAGGAGATGCGGCGGGTGATCGTCGCCGAACAACAGCACTACACCGGCCATATGGTGCCCAGTGCCCGCCACACCCAGCAGGTGGACTACTTCCTCTACGAACACGATATGCGGGCGCGCGAGATTCCGGCCGGCGCGGAACGAGCGCGGCTGGCGGGGCCACCGCCGTGGGCGCGAGTGACGGAGGCGGATCGACCGGTGGGAGTGGCGCAGTGACGACGTATCGGCAGGTCGACTTCAGCTCCGGCGGAACCACCTGTGACGCATGGTTTTTCGAGGGGACGGCGGACGGGCCGTTCGACGGTCCCGAGGGCCGCCCGGTCGTGGTGATGGCACACGGATTCGGTGGGACGAAGGATTCCGGACTGGAACCGTTCGCGCAGCGCCTCGCCGCGGCCGGACTCGCCGTATTCGCCTTCGACTACCGGGGTTTCGGCGCCTCCGCCGGTGCGCCCCGGCAGCGGGTCTCGATGGCCGCGCAGGCCGAGGACTACCGCGCCGCACTGGCCGCGGCCGCACGACAGCCCGGGGTGGATCCGAATCGTCTGGTGGCATGGGGCATCTCACTGTCCGGTGGCCATGCCCTCACCGTCTCCGCGGATCGCTCCGACATCTGCGCCGTGGTGGCGCTGGTGCCGCTGGTGAACGGATTGGCCGCGGGCCGAGTCGCTTTCGCGCAGGTCGGCGCGGCGGCGATCGCGAAATCCACGGTGTCGAGCGTGCGCAGCGCCCTGGCCGGCCGCTTCGGTGGCAATCGGGTGATGATGCCGCTGGTCGGCAGGCCCGGCGAGCATGCCGCCCTGACCGCCGACGGCTATTACGAGAGCTATACCGCACTGGCCGGTCCGACCTGGCGCAACGAGGTCGACGCGGCGATCGGGCTGGAACTGGGCAACTACCGCGCCGATCGGCGAGCCGCGCGCATCACCGCGCCGGTGCTGATGCAGATCGCAGACTTCGACCGGGCCGCGCCGGCTCATGCGGCGGCCAAGGCCGCCTTCGCCGCACGTGCCGAGGTGCGCCACTATCCGTGCGACCACTTCGACATCTTCGCCGGCAACGACTGGTTCGAACCCGCCGTCGACCATCAGGTGCACTTTCTGACCCGCCATCTCGCCGCGCAGCGCGCGACCACCCAGGAGGCGCGGCGATGAGCACACCCGGCGACGCGGCGAACCTGCCCGAAACCCCTGCGGGCACACGGGGCGCGATGGTGATCGGCGGCGGTTCGGGCATCGGCCGCGCCACCGGACATGCGCTGGCGCGCGACGGTTTTCGCGTCGTGGTCGCCGATGTGAATCTCGAGGCGGCACGGACGGTGGCGGCCGAGATCGGCGGTGCGGCGAGCGCGGTGGCGCTCGACGTCACCGACGAGGCCTCGGTGGCCGCCGGCTTCGACGCGAGCGGCGACCTCCACGCGGTGGTGAACTGCGCGGGTCTGTCACTGCCCGGCCCGATCACCGAACTCGAACTGGCACAGTGGAAGACGACCGTCGACGTCTGCCTCACCGGATCCTTCCTGGCGATCAAATACGCGGGCCGCCACCTCGCCGACGGCGGATCCATCACCTGCATCGCCTCCCTCAACGGCCGTCAGCCCGGCACCGGAATGGCCGGTTACTGTTCGGCCAAGGCGGGTGTGCTGATGCTGGTGGAGGTCGCGGCGCTGGAGTTGGCCGAGCGTGGCATCCGGGTGAACGCGATCAGTCCGGGCCTGGTCGACACCCCGCTGGTCGCCGGTATCGCGTATGTGCCGGGGTTGACCGAGGAATACCTCGAGAACACCCCGCTCGGGCGTAGCGGCCGGCCCGAGGAGATCGCCGAGATGGCGGCCTTCCTGGCCTCCGACCGGGCCAGCTGGATGACCGGTGCGGCCGTCGATCTCAACGGCGGCGCGCATCTGAAGCGCTATCCCGACGTCCTCGCCCGGGTGCGCGCGCTGGCCGAGGGTTAACGTCCCGCGTGCGGGTAGGTGTGCTGATGCAGGCGGTGCAGGAGCGCCTGCATCAGCCCCGACTCGAAGGCCGAGGCCAGCGTGCCCTCGGTGAAGCGGTCCGCGCGGACCAGCAGGGTGAGGTATTGCAGGCACTGCTGGGCCGTGCAGGTCGCCAGCACCGCGCGGTCGCGGCGCTGGATCACCTGCTGCCCTTCTTCCCAAGCGCCCCAATTGAAGTGGGTCAGCAGCAGATGCCGATCGACCAGGAAGCGCACCACCTCGTCCAGGACCGGCGCCTTCCGCGACCGGGCCGCGGCGGCGGTGCCGGAGGCGGCTTTGTCGACCCGGCACACCAGATCGGTGAGCACGCCGCGATCGTGTGCGGTCAGCCGCGCCAGAGCGGCCTCGGCCGATTCGACCGTCATGGGATTGGCCTGCGTCACGATCCGACACCTCCGTCATGTGAAAACTAGGGATTTCATACCACGAGGTGTGTACTTCTTCTCGGCGCAGGCTCCGGTGCGGGCTAGCGGCGGGGACCCGAATCACGGTCGGCAACCCGGAATACCGGCAGTGTCGAGGGATCGCCGATGAAATCGAAAGACGCACCGCGCGTGTCGACTTCGCCGTCGGTGGCCAGCGAAATCGGCGGTCCGTCCACGCGTACCCGCAACTTGTCCGCACGTCGATGGACGTAGGTGGGCGAATCACCGAGGGTTCCGGTGAGCGAGGCCCAGATCAGCCGCGCCCGCGAGAACCGCCGATCCGCCCGCAGATACCGGATATCGAGTCCCGCACCGTGCAGATCGGTTCGGGCCGTGGGCACTTGGTCGCCGGGGCGGTAGGTTCCGTTGCCCACGAACAACATCCACACCGAGGCCGGCTCGCCGTCGATGGTGGCGCGCAGCGGCTGGGCGCGCACGAGCACGCAGACCATCGCCACCGCGGCGGCCGGCCATTTGCCGATGCGATGTTCCCAGCGTTCGCGCAGCCGGACGAAATCCGGATAACCGCCGAGGCTGGCGGTGTTCACCAGCGTGCGTTCGCTGCCGTCGTCCAGGCGCACCCGCGCGGTGTCGGCCAGCGCCAGTTGACCGGAGGAGAGGGCGATGACGGTGGCGGCGATATCCTCGACACCTACGTCGCGGGCGAAATGGTTCAGGGTGCCGCCCGGGAAGACGGCCAGCGGGAGCCCGTGTCGCACAGCCGCTTCCGCGACCGCCGAGACCGTGCCGTCCCCGCCCAGAACGCCGAGCGCGCGAATCGAACCGGATCGCACCCGGGTGTCGATCTCGGCGTCCAAGTCGATATCCTCGCCGAGTTCGAGCAGAACCGCCTCCGGCAGCTTCCGGATCAGATCGGCCAGCAGTCCGCCGCCGTCGCCGCTACCGGCATTCGGATTCGCGACCAGCAGCAGGCCCTCGCCGCCGATCAGCGGTTCGATCCGCTGGGCCGGGCCGACCGTCGCGGGTTCGTCGCGACGCACCGCCCACCATCGCCTGGTGCCCACCGCGACGGCGGCGCCGAGCGCCGCGCCGGCGAGCACGTCGGTGGGCCAGTGCACGCCCACGTGCACCCGCGAATACGCGACCGCCGCCGCCACCGGCGCCACCGCGACCGCCAGCGCCGGTGATTCCTGCGCCACTCCGGTGACGAAGGCCGCCGCCGAGGCGGCGTGGCCGGAGGGAAACGACGAGGAGATCGGCGGCGAGATCAGGCGCCGCATCTGCGGCACCGCCTCGGCAGGGGGCCGGCGCCGCGGGAACAGTGGTTTGCCGACGCCGTTGGCCAACCCGCTCGCGATGCCGACGGCGACGAGTCCGCGCGCTCCGGCGCGGCGCTGAGCAGTGGTCCCGAAGGCGATGGCGCCCACGCCCGCCGCGATCCACAGCCGATTGGCGTTGGCGGCGTGGCTCAGCGAGCGCAGAACGGTATCGGCGGCACTCGGCCGCAACCGCGCGCTCCGGTCGACCAGACGCCGATCCAGCGTATTGATTCCGCGAACCCGCCGCGGGACGAGAGGCCTGCGCATTCCCAGAGCCTACCGGCCCGGTGCGACGGACACGGCGAACAACCGGACTTATCGGGCGGCCTCGTTGGGTGCGGGCAGTTCCGCGTGCCGGGCGAAGGCCTGGTCGATCAGCTCGGAGGCGGCGCGGGTGACGATCAGGCGGGCGATGGCCACCTCGGTTTCCAGCCGCGCGCGGTCCTTGCTGTCGCGCTGTGAGCGCTCGTAGGCCTGCCCGGCCAGGCAGTAGAACAATTCGGTGGCGTAGCGGTCGGCGATCTGGTTGCATTCCCCGCGCAGCCGCTCGACGAGCTGGAAGGCGGTGGTGTCGGGCACCCCGCTGTCGATGAGGCGCGCGGCGAGGTCGCCACAGCGCGGATTGGCGACCCGATAGGCCTCCAGGGGGTCGGAACTGCCGGCCAGTGCCTGTTTGACGTAGTCGGGCAGATCCGCGAGCGGATCGTCGTTGTTCGGCTTCTCCTGTGTGGCGGCGGGTTCGCGCTCGCCCGGAGCGTCGCTTACCCCGAGGACATCGGCGAGCCCGTCGCCGCGATCCCATGCCTCGAGCAGTTCACGGATCCCGTTGAGCTTCATACCCCGGCTGAGCAGCCGGCTGATCGTGTGCAGCCGCTCCAGGTGATCGGATCCGTAGTAGCCGATGCGGCCCCGGACTTCCGGTGACGGCAACAACCCCCGTTCGTGGTACACGCGGACACTGCGCACGGTGGTGTCTGCTGCCCGCGCCAGCTCGTCGATCGTGTACTCCGAGTGCACAGCCATACCTCTTAGGAAATCACAACTTACCCCGTAGAAAAACGGACCGTACAAAAACGTCCCGTTAAGTGACGATACATCCGTGCAACGACTTGGTCAATGTGCCGTTAAATAGCGGCGAAAGCGGTTGCTGACAGCCAAATCGTGGGTTAACGTGCCGAGTACAGCAGTTCGCTGCTGGTTGCCGGGGACTGTTGAGCAGCCCCGATGCCCGCCCGACCATGGGCCACGTCTGCGAACCACACGGTGATTGCACGCGTGTGTCCTCGGCATCCCCGGAGACGGAAATGAGCACAATCCACTCGCGTCGGCTTCCCCTCGGATCCCCTGTGCCGACCGCACTTTCACCTCTACCCGCGCCGTCGGCGACAGTGCGCTCCGCGCACCGGCCCCCCTGCGCGGACGGCCCCGACGACTGGGATCTCGACGTGGGCAACCCCGAATCCTGGCGCGCCGCAGTGCGGATCTGTTCCGGCTGCCCCCTGCTGGCCGAATGTTCCCAGCTCGCACAGACTCTCATCACGCGCGGTGACGGCCCCCGCGCGATGATCTGGGCCGGCGTCGCCTACGACAGCGCGGGCAAGATCGTAGAGAACCTGGACCGCCACCGCACCGCGCCGATCGACCACAAACGCCCGCTGCGCATCATCCGCACCGGCGCGCGGCCGGTCTGTGCCGAACCCGCGCCGCCCACCCCACGGCGGCGTATCGTGCTCGGGCATCGGCTGCGGCCGACCGGGATCGGCGCGTGACGAACGCGCCGATGGATGGAAACGATTGTGGCGGTGGGTGACTGAATGACGGTTCTGGCTCTGCAGATCGGTGCGGACGGCTTCGCGGCGTGCCGGGTGGCCGACGATGTCGAGGAAGACGACGTCCGCCGCGTTCCGATACCGGCCGCCGGCACCTGGGAAGTGTGCCGCGACCTGCTCGTCGAGGCGGCCGAGGGCCAGGACGTCACCGCCGTAGGAATCGCCTCGCCGGGCCCGATCGACATGTCCGCCGGTGTGGTGGCGCCCGTCGAGATACCCGAGTGGCGAACCGGTTTCGCGCTGACGCAAGCGGTGGGCAAACTGTTCCCGGCGGCGAATGTCCAGATCGGCCTCGACGGGGTGTGTATGTCGCTGGCCGAGCGCAACTTCGGGGCCACCAGCGACGTCATGGACGCGCTGTCGGTGCTGGTCTCCGACCGGATCACCGCGGGCGTATCGGTCGGCGGGTTCTCCGTGGTCGGGCGCACCGGCAACGCGGGACATTTCGGCCACGTGCTCGTTCCGGGCTTCGACGACCCCTGTGAATGCGGTGGTCGTGGCTGTGTCGAGGCCGTGGCCGGTGGGCGTTCGCTGCTTCGCTGGGCGCGGGCCCAGGGCTTCGGTGGCACGACCGTGGCCGAGCTGAACGCCGCGGCGGCGGACGGGGATTCCGTGGCGACCGAGGGCTTGCAGCGGGCGGGCACGGCACTGGGCCGGGCCATCGCCTCGGTGGCGCCCCTGCTCGACTTCGACCTGGTGGTGCTGGGTGGCACGGTGTCCAAAGCCGGTCCGGCGCTGTGGAAACCGTTGAACGCGGCAGTGGCGACGCACGCCCGTATCGGCTTTCTCACCGGGCTGCGGGTGATCCCGTCGGAGATCGACGACATCGGTGTACTGGCCGGCGCCGGAGTGCTCGGCATCATGGCCGGCGGCTGATCGAACCGTACTCGTACCGAAGAGCCGATACCGGAGCGTCTTCCGTCCTATGGTGGGATGAAGTGCTCCGGTCGGTTTGTTATGCCGTCGGTCGGCTCTCCTGCTACCTGCGGAAATGCCGAAACCTGTTGATTGAACCGCTATCTAACGGTACATTAAACAGGTAACGAGCTGACTCGTCGGAGTCAGATCCCCCGGAGGAACGGCTGGTACGGGCGAGCGCGATGCGAAGCGACGCAGTAATCCCATGGATAACCATTGAGACGTTGATGCCGGACGTGATGACGGTGGCATCGGTGGGGGAGACGCCGCGTGAGTTCGCGAGCTGGCAGCGAGTCGTGCAGCGGGTGCTGACGAAGATGCCGGCGGTATACGACAGCCTCACCACCGCGCGGCTTGCCGATGCGCTGTATTCGGCACGGGACCGGGCCGAGGAGGTGGATCTGCGGATCCCGACCCGGGCCGGACAACACGAACTGAAGCTGCGGCCGGTCTTCGGTCCGGCCGGCGACGTGCACGGCCTGCGGCTGTGGATAGGACCGGCCGCGGCGACGGTCGCCGAGCCGCGTCCCGCGGTCGGCGCGATCTGGGATCTGGACTCCCAGACCGTGCAGCAGCCCAGCGGGATCACCCGATTGCCCGGCGTGGACGTGCAGGAATATGTGCCCCGGATGTCGATCGCCGAGGTGTTCCACCGCATGACGGCCTTCGATCGCCATTCGGAAGTGCTCGATCTGCTCTACGAGCCCAAGGCCGGCGCCAAGATGCAATTCGACGTCGCGGTGCCGCACAACTCCGGCAGGCCCGGCCGCTGGCGGGTCACCATCCGCGCACGCGACGACGACCGCACCCGTGGTGCGTGGTGGTTGATCGAGGATGTGTCCTCCGATGATCAGCCCGCGACGTGGTCGACGCTCGAACGCGTCGGACTGCGCGAGGCGCATCGACGGGCCGGAACCCATCTGGCGGTCATCGAACTCGAGCACACCAGCATCTCGCACTGGCTCACCGATCCGGCGCCATGGATGCGCTGGGACTACCTGTTCCGTCCGGTGGACGTCTTCCATCCCGACGACCGTGGCCGGCTGATCGAACTCAGCGGACGGCTGGCGGCCGGAGACACGGCCGGGGTGACGGTGCGAGCGCTCAATTACGGCGGCGGCTACACACCGACCTCGATGCTGCTGTACCCGTATCCGGGATATTCGACGCGGCAGCTGGCCATCGCGCAATTGGTTCGGGTCGCCGACGACGTCCCGATGATGGAACCGCATCGCGAGGCGTTCGCGGCGCGGAACCATCGGGTGCCGATCGGTTACGACGATCAACTTCAGCACCGGCTCGCCTTTCGCATGAATCGCAGCCCGGTGAATTGACGCCCACGCCGGTATCGCCGGCGAAGTTCCCACCCGGGGGAATAGCCGAAACGGGTAACGTGGTGCAGCTCTCTACCATTTCGAGAGTGCGGACATCGGCTGGCAGACGGGCGGATTCGGGCGAGGAGTTACTTCGCCGGATGGCCGCTCGCCGCCGCCGCGACAACGCCGTATTCGCCGTCCTCGCCGTGCTGGCGGTCCTCGGTGGCGGGCACGCGGTCCTGAGCTGGTTCGCCACACCGCCGCCGGGGCCTTCCGACGCCACGACCACCACGATCGTCGGAAATGCGCAATTGGCGGAATCGTTCGCGCAGGAATTCGTGCTGACCTACCTGTCGGCGACGAACGGGCAG
Organism: Nocardia violaceofusca NBRC 14427; assembly: GCF_963869435.1. Lineage (NCBI taxonomy): Bacteria > Bacillati > Actinomycetota > Actinomycetes > Mycobacteriales > Nocardiaceae > Nocardia > Nocardia violaceofusca. Next base: position 48,097 of record NZ_CAWMPM010000037.1, on the reverse strand, counting down.
CAGGAGAAGCTCGCCGAATTCGTCGACGCACAGCAGATGACGCTCCCGTCCACGCCGCGGCAGGTCTCCGATCCGATCGTCGTCTTCGCCTCGCGGAGTATCGGCAACAGCAGTATGGACGTCTGGGCGGTGACCGTATCGGTCCGCGTCGCGAAAACCGGTGCGGCGGGCGGACTTCGCGAGTACTACCGCGTGCCGGTCTCGGTCGCCGCCGACGGCCGCCGCCGCGCGCTGGCACTCCCGTCGGCGGTGGGCGCACCCGGCCGCGGCAACGACCTGGTGCTGAACTACGAGATCTCCTGCGGCACGGACACTCCGCTGGCACAGGTGGCATCCGGATTCCTGGCCGCCTACCTCACCGGCTCCGGCGACGTGGCCCGCTACGTCACGCCCAACTCCGGGATCGCGGCCCTGCAACCGGCTCCGTACACGGCCGTCGAGACGACCACGGTGTCGTCGGAGGACGCGAGCTGTGGTGCGAGCGCGGGCTCGGCGAAAGTGCTCGCCACGATCAATCCGAAGGCCGGCGCCGGCGCCGCTCCGACTCTGGCCTATCCGCTCACGATGATCCGCAACTCGGGACAGTGGCAGGTGCAATCCATGGATGCCCTTCCGGCCCTGCGCAACCCGCTGGCGGTCGTCTCCGGCGCACAGACGCAGGACTCCGCCAAGGCGTCCGCTTCCGGCACTCCGACCACCGCACCGTCGACCGCGGTCTCGGTCCCACCGGCGACACAGAACTGATCCGGAAAGGACGGCGTCATGGGAAGTCAACTCGGCTACATCCTCTTCAACATCCTGCAATTCGTGCGCTGGGCAGGCATCATCATCATCGCGATCGCGGGTATGACGCTGCTCATCTCCGAGGGGGTGAAATCGAAACTGTCCCCCGGAAAGGTGCTCGGCGTCGCGGCGTCGGCCATCGTGGCGGCGATCCTGTTCTGGATCCTGCCGACCGTGGTGAACTACGCCCGGGTGGACTCCAACCGCATCGTGCCGGACCAGCCCGTCGGCGGAGTGTATGGCCACTGAGCTGATCAAGGTCTACACGCCGATCAAACGTGTCCCGATCATGATCGGCAAGGCCCAGAACGGGCAGAAGCTTCCGTTCGGGCCGTACACCCTGCCGCAGATCATCTCCGGCGTGGTGGTGATCCTGATCGCCTCGGTCCTGGCGATGGCGTTGCCGATCAACCCGGCGGTGACCTTCCTGATCGGGGTGGCCCTGACCGTCGCCGTGGTGTTCGGCATCGGCCTGATTCCGTATACCGGTGTGCGGCTGACGTCCCGCGTGATGTGGGTGGGACGGTTGATCCTGATTCGAAAGCCGGTGTCCGCCTCCGGAATTCCGGTGACCCCCGACTCCGCGCGGCACACGATGTACGTCGAGGAGAGCATCGTGGTGATCCTGCCCGATCGACGGGCCGACGCCGTGGAGCCGCCATCACCGCGGACCCGCGTGCTGCCCGGGAATGTGCTCGACAGATGGAGTAGGACGTTGGCGAAGGTGAGCGACAACGACAGTGTGCCCGCCGGGGAGCGTGGCTGATGGCATTCGTTCGCGATCTGCAACCGACCGCGGCGGTGCGCGGAAATCTCCAGTTCACGCACGCGGGACTGGTGACCGCCACCTATTTCATCAATCCCCTCGGCTACGGACTGCGCCGGTCGGGCGACAAACACAACGTGAAATCGGCGCACCACGCGCTGGTGAACAGCCTGCCCGCCGGTTCGCTGCTGCTGGGCATTCAGGCCCGGCTCAATACGCTGGATGTCCTGAGCAAAATGGTCGAGGGCGTGGACCTCGACGAATGCGAGGACTACGCCCTCGAGGTGGTCGCCTCCTACGAGCGGGTGCAGGCGATCCTGCCGCAGACGCGGATATTCCTGCTGAGCATTCCGGTGGGTAATGCCGGCGCCGGGATCTCCGGGCTCTCGCGGATGTGGCGCAGTGGTTCCACCGCGGTCGACGTCTCGTCGATCTCGCGCGAAGCGCTCGACCAATACGACGAGAAGGCCAACGAGATCCTGTCCCGCATCGGCGGTGACTTCGATCCGGTTCCGGTGCCGGCCGCGATATTCCAGTGGTTGTGGGAGCACTATCTCTCCCGTGGCGCGGCGGGCGATCCGGTCGCGCCCACGCGCGCGGGAGTGATCGACGACGCCACCGCGGCGGTATTCCGCTCCGCCGCCCTCGACGAGGGGGCCCAGGCCGACAGCAGCCGCCGCGTGCGACCGTCGTTCGTACCGGTGATCAAGGTGGTGCAGCCCGACTACGAATTCCGCCCGTCGTATCAGGCCATGCTCACCCCGCACGCATTTCCCTACGGCGGCATGCCTTTTCCCGGTGGCAGCGAATTCCTCGGTGTGCTCGAAGGGATGGACGACGTCACGGTCGACTGGGCGATGCGGGTGTCGACCAAACCGGCCGAATCCGTGCTCAAGAGCAACGAACTGAATCTGCGCCGCCTCGGCGAACAGATGGATCAGCGCGACCAGGAGATCTCGTTCGCGCAGAACACCCTGATGTCCAAGGCGGCGATGCTCGCCGAGTACAACCACCACTTCGAGGTCAACAGCGGTGAATCGGAGGTGTCGTTCACGACGGTGATCGCGGTCGGCAGCTCCTCACACGAGACCACGATGGACGCCGTCAACATGCTCAAGCGGCGCTACAAGCGTTTCCAGGTCGAGATGACCGCACCGCTGGGTGCCCAGGTCGATCTGTGGTCGATGATGATTCCCGGCAGCCCGCACCGCCGGGCCTACGACGACTTCGCGCACATCCTGCCCTCGGATATGTGGGCGGGTTTCGTACCGTTCACCACCAGTCAGATCGGTGACGACAGTGGGCCCGTCATCGGGGTGAACCTGCTCTCGGGCAATTACGAGCCGATCCATTTCGGGATCATGGAGGCGGCGCTGCACGATCTGTCCGCCTCGTTCGCCGTCACCGGCGAATTGGGTTCGGGCAAGTCGTATTTCCTGAAACTGATGGCCGTGCTCGTCCACGATATGGGCGGGCAGTTCCTGGCTATCGACCGCAGTCAGGTGGGGGAGTGGGAATACTTCGCCTCCTCCATCGACAATGCCGTCGTCATCGATCTGAGTAATCCGACCGTCTCCCTGGACCCGCTGCGATTGTTCGCGCCCCGGGTCGCCGGCGAGCGGACACTGGATTCCATTCTGCCGCTGCTGGATCTGTCGCCGACCAGTGGTGCCGGCGCGGCCATGAGCAGTCTGCTCACGCCTCGCGGCATCGCCGAACACGGCATTCGCAGCATGCTGGACCTGCACGATGTGGTCTGCCGGTTGCGCGACAGCGGCGCCGGTGACGAATTCGCGGATCTGGCCGCGCGCCTGGGCACCATTCTCGATCGGGTTCCGGTGCTGTTCGATCCGACGCTGCCGGTGCTGCGGCTCGATGCCGCCGCCACCGTGGTGCGCAGCCACAATCTGGCGCTGCCCACCGCCGAGGAATTGACCACCCCGCACCTCTACAACCGGCTGCCGCTGACCAAGCGGCTCGGCACCGCACTCTACGAACTCGTGGGAGTCGCTGCGCGCGAGGCGTTTCTGTCCGACAACGGCCGGTTCGGACTCCTCGTCGGCGATGAGGCCCACCACTTCACCCAAACCCACGTCGGATCGGCCGTCACGTCCGATTTCAGCCGTGACGGCCGAAAGCACCTGGCCGCCATCGGTTTGGCCTCCCACGATCCGGCCACCGACTTCCAGGGCGCGGCGCACAATCTGATCCCGAACCGTTTCGTCTTCCGGCAGCGCGACGAAACGCTGGCGCGCAACAGTTTGCAGTGGCTGGGCGTCGACCTGGACGAGACTCCGTTCCTGCTGCAGGTGCTGCGGGAGGAGACGTCACCGCCCAGCGGGCCGGGACGCACCGTGCCGGACGAACGCCGCGGTGAGATGTTCATGCGCGATGCGCTCAACCGCATCGGCCGCGGAAAGGTCTTCGGCCCCGCCCGGCCGGATCGCGCGGAGGCGATCGGCAGTACGCCGCAGACCGCGGGAGCCGGTGCGCGCCGGTCGGCGGTGGCCCGGCAGGTCTCGGTGTGAGCGGAAGTCCGGATGAGTACCTCTAGCACCGCCTCCGACCGCCGTCGCGGTCCGCGACTATTCGAGAACGGTCCCCGCCTGTTCGACGCCTCCCGGGCACTCGAGTTCTGGGACGCCGAACAGTGGCAACCGCGCGTGGTCGCCCGCCGCTGCTGGCGCCGGCTGACCTCGACCCGGCGGCGCCGGTGGATCACCTGGTCGGTGATCGTCGCGGTGGTCTTCCTGGTCGTCCCGATGGTCGTCGGGGCGGTCGCCACCGCGGCCGTGGAGACCGAGACCGAGGGGCCGGGCGGCAACAGCGCGCTGGGCTGGACGAAAGTCCGTGACTCCCAGGGTGTTTCGCTCGCCGATTACGTCTACGCGACCAACCACGGCGGCATCCTGCACCCCGGCAACACCGGGCTGGCGATCGTGCTCGGCCTGCTGTTCGCCTTCTTCATGGTGCTGGTCACGCTGCCGACCTGGATGGTCGGCTGGGTGCTCGACTTCGGCTGGTTGAATGTGTTCAGCGCGCCGTTGAACGGGGTGGCGCACGCCCTGTCCGGGCAGCTGGCGACGCCGATCATGCTGGCGACCTTCGCCTCCATCGGTGCCCTCATCGCCGCCTACTTCCTCCAGCGCGGTTTTCACGCCAAGGCCGTGGTCCAGGTACTGACGATGCTCGTGGTCGCGGTGATCGGGCCGGTCTATCTATCCGATCCGCTCGGTGAGGTGCTGTCCTCACACGGGCTGCTGGCCGAGGGACGCAATGTCGGACTGTCGGTGTCGGCGGGCTTGAACGGCAACAGCAATCCCGATCCGTCCGCCATGGTGCCGACCCTGCAGGAGGATATGGCCGACAATTTCGCGCGCCGCCCGTTGCAGGTGTGGAATTTCGGGCATGTCGTCGACGATCGGCCCGGATGCGCGGCGGCCTGGTCGGCCGGTGTGCGGTCGGGAAGCGAAGGCAAGATCAAGGACGGGATGAAGTCGTGCGGGGACCAGGCGGCCGCCCGCGCCGCCGACAACCCGAGCTTCGGGCAGATCGGCGCCGGTCTGCTGCTGCTGATCACCGCGACGATCCTGCTCATCTTCGCCGCCTATCTGTCGCTCAAGATCATCTGGTCGGCCCTGGACTCGGTGTACTGGGGAATCATGACGATCTTCGGATTCGCCGGTGGCGGACTGGTTTACGGTCCGACCCAGACGTTCACCGTGCGCGCGGTCGTACACGGCATGATGTCCGCGGTGCGGATGTGCGTGCAGATCATCGCGCTCGGGGTCTATCTGCTGTTCTTCGGAGATCTGTTCCGGCAGGCCAAGGGGCAGGAGATGTCGGTGTTCGTCATCGGCGCCATCGTGATGATCGTGGGCTTCCTCCAGTTCAAGCGGCTGACCGCCAGCCTGGACAGCGGAAACGAATGGGTGGCCAACAGATTCGCGCTGGCCATCCAGAACCCGGGCCGAGGCGGCGGTGGCGGCGGTGGTGGCGGGGGCCATGCGCTGGGGATGGGCGAGATGGGCGCGCACCACAAGTTGGGCAGCGGAACGATGATGGCCGTCATGGCCGGCGCGAGCACCATCTCGAACTCGCCTCTGACCGAATGGTTGCTCGGCGCCCTTCCGGGCGGCTTTCACCCGCAGTCGCGAATGAAGAAATTGATGACCGAGGCGCAGGCCGGCGTGTGGGTGGACGAGACGCGACTCGGCGGTAAGCGGGGCTGGTATGTCCAGTCGATGGCGAAGTGGGAGGCCTTGAGCCGGGAGGCCCGCTCAGGCGCACGCGCATACGGGGGTTCCCGGGGAATCGAATCCATTCGCGGAATGGCCGGCGCGATTCAGGGGGTGCTGGATGCCGATGGCGGTATCGCCGACGCGCACGGCGCGATGCTCGGCGCGGGGCTGAAGAACGACAGATTGGGCCACATCGTCGGGCGGTCCCGGAAGATCATCGCCGACAACGCCAGCAGTGAGAGTGTGGCGGACAAGGACCTCAGCCTGCTGGTCGCCGCGCTGCGCCGGAGCCAGAACTCGGCGCGTCTGCTCGTCAACGGGAAGGGCGATGCGGTGGAAACCGCCGCCGATTTCGCGAATTTGGAGCAGGCATCGCGTGCGTTCCGGCGGATCAAGCGTGGCGGTGTCGCCTTGGACGGCGGGGCGGCATCAGGCGTCGAGCGGGATTTCGTCAAGGACTACATGCTGAACCCCACGAAAGAAAAGATGGTGGCACTGCAGGCTGTCATCGATGGTGACGACCTCGCTGCGGGGGCTCTCGCCAGCAACAAAGGTGCGCAGGAGCTGCTCAGAATCGGAATCAACGGAACCAGCAGGCTGTCTCGCGAACGTGCGGCTCGAATGAGCCAGTGGATCGGCAACGAGCACGCCAAGGACATCCAGAAGGCGACCGAACATCTGATGGAGGATGTGACCGATGCCAACCGGATCAGAGACCTGAGAACGCTGGTCTTCGACGCGGTGAATACCGACCACTGGGCCAGCGGTGCGCAGGGAACTCCTTGGAACTCGGTGGCCCCGAGAGGCCAGAACAATGCCAACCCCAACTGGCAGAGCCGAATGTCCGAGGTCGCGAGATATCTGGAGCCGTAGGACGAGGTCGGAAGGTACGCAATGCTGGGTCGGTTCATACTCCTTTCATTGATCCCGGCGTGGGTGTGGATCGGGCTGCTCGTGGTAGCGGCACTGTTCGGATTGGCCACCGTGCTGGTGGTCGCCACCGACAGCTCCGGCTCGGCGGCCTCGGCGGATTTCCGGTACCAGTGCGACAGTGCGCTGGGGCCGGACGAGGAGAGCAGCACCGACACCGGCACGAACATCGGAACCACCGAGACGGCGCAGCCGTCGGATATTCCGACCACCAATCCCTTCGCCGAACTCACCATCGCCCCCGACGATTCCGAGGTGTCGGGTTGGGAGCGCGACTGTGTGACGGCGATGCAGTCCGCGCCGTACCAATTGCCGGCGCTGCGAACGACCAATGCCGGTGCCGCGGTCGATTGTGCTCGTCAGGTCGCGCTGGCGCAGGTGGGGCAGTCGATGACGGCGGCCGTGCTGGCGAAGAACGTGATCTACCAGGCGTCGGCGGTGTGGACCACCGGCCGATGCGGGTTGCTGGGCGCGGCGCCCGGTGATCCCGCCGCGAGCGCGGGGCGGGCGGGTGCGGAATCCGCGCCGGCGGCCGGCGGTTGCGGGCGGTCCGCGCAGAGCCCCGGCGCCGATGTCTCCTCGGTCGTCGTTTTGCCGGATACCGTTGCCGCGCAGGGGCTGTGCGGGCAGCGGGTCGAAACGGACCGCGTGTCGGCCGGGGATCTGGTGTTCTGGGACTACCGGTCGCATATGCCGACCAGGGTGGGTATCGCGGTCGGCCCGGCCGCGGTGGTGACCGCCGACCCGATATCCGGCGGCGTGCTGGAGACCGGCATGCCCAGCGGTGCCGGGGTACGAGTGAAACGGGTCCTGGGGAGCGGATCATGACCAGTGCGGAAGTGTGGCATACCGGCCTCGACCCGGTCCCGGAACCGGAGTCGAATGCCGAGCCCGAACACGACGGTGAGAATCCGCCGAGTCCGGGGACGCCGTGGACGAAGCCGGGGCAGCGGAAGCCGGGCGGATCGGGTACGTCGGCACCGCCGGCGCCCGGTTCCGGTGCGGCGCAAGCAGATCCGAGCAAGCAGGCGGCGCCGGGAGAGGGAACGCCCGCTGCTCCGCCGGCCGCCGCCCCGCCGGCCGCCGCCGCACCTGCCGCACCGGCCCCGCCCGCCCCGCCGCCGGCGTCGTCCGGATCGATCCCCTCGGGTGTGGGCGCGTCGACCGTGGGAACCGGTGGCCCGGTACAAGCGGCCACGCCCGGTACCGGTGCGGGCGCCGTTCCACCGCAACCGGCGGCCGGACGCGGCGCGGACGGGCACGACGGCGGCGGACTCGATCCGGACGCCATGATGTCGATTTTGCCGGCCGCGATGATGGGCATGAGCATGCTGCCCATGCTCGCCTCGGCGCTGTCCGGCCTCGGTAAGGGCGGCGGCGGAAACGGTTCCGGCACACAGCAATCCGGCTCGGGCGGCACGTTGACCCCCGAGGCGCAGCAGGCGCTCGACGCACTGCAGAAACTCAAGAAGACCTACGGCGACGAGGGGAAGGACCCCACCGGTCCCAACTCCGGCGGCAGCGGAAAACAGCTCGACACCGGCACCGGTTCGGGCAGCAGCACCGGCAGCGGGAAGACCGCCGCGCAGATCAAGGCACACCAGCTGTTCCAGCGCAATGCGGCCACGGCCTTCAACACCCTCGACAACGACCTGGTCAACTACATGCGCCGGCTGGCCGGCAAGCACAAACTCGACAAGAAGGCCGTCACTCAACTACTGCGCGATGTCGACACCGAACTCGCCGAACTGGGCTCGGCGGCCTATACCAAGGCCGGGCAGCTGAAGGTGCACGACATCCTCACCAAGGCCCTCGAGAAGGCCACTCGCATCGTCAGTGGCGGCAGCGCGAACTCGAAGGAGGCCGCGGCCGAAATCAACCGTCTCACCAAGCAGTACATGTACAACCTGGCCGGCCGGAAATACACCCAGCCGGCCGGTACGACCGCATCGTCGGCCGCGCAGAAGGCCGTCCAGGTGGCCCTGCAGCAGCAGGGCGATCCCTATGTCTGGGGCGCGGAAGGGCCCAATTCGTTCGACTGCTCCGGTTTGACCCAGTACGCGGCCCGGGCAGCGGGTGTGCAGATTCCGCGAGTCGCCTCGGCGCAGTACCGCCAGCTTCCGGAGGTCGCCCCGAACGCCATCCAGCCCGGCGACCTGATCTTCCCGCAGTCGGAGTTCAACAACGGCAATCCCGGTCACGTCATGATGTACATCGGCAACGGCAAGTGCGTCGAGGCCCCGCACACCGGAGCCGTGGTGCGCGTGGTCAATCTGCCCAGCAGTTATCACGCCACTCGCTGGGCGAAGTGAGCGGCCCGGCATTCAGTAGCCGACGTAACCGGTCCCTCGGTGCATGCCCACGATGCCCGGTACTCGATCGACCGATCCGTAGCGATGGATCGCGTACCGGACACCGGCGATGATGTTGTCGACCGGATTCCAGATATCCCGGTGTCCCGGAAGGGCATACGCGTCGAAGGTCGGGTCGATGGTCTGCATCAGGCCCTTGGACGGCGTTCCGGCCGCCGCATTGCTGTCCCAGTTGTTGATCGCGTGCGGATTTCCGGCGGATTCGTGCGCGATGATGGTGGCGATATCGGCCGGATCGATGCGGCTGGTGTCGTAGCCGTTCTGGCGCAGGATTTGCATCGCCTGGTCGATCCATTGACCGACCGCCCCGGCCGGCCGCGTCCCGGGAGGCCCGCCGCTCGCGCCGGCCGCCCGATACACCCGGGCCGGGCGGCCGCCACCGGAATCCCGAATATAGCGTGCGGCCAGCGCGTTGATCTGCTCGGCGCTGACCGCCGACTGCGCCTGCCCGCCGCGCAGGACCGAACCGGCGCGCTGCAGGGCGGCATCCAGCGCGGCGACCACCTGGCTCTGCGCGGCGGCGCCGGTGCCGACCTTGCCGAGCGCGGTCAGCGCGGCATCGGTCTCGGCGATGATCGCGGCCATCGCCGCCCGCCCCGCCATGGTGTCCTCGACCGTACTTCCGAGAATGCGGCGCAGTTCGGTATTCACCTCGCCCAAGGCGCCGGACTCGGCCGAATTCGACTGGCGCACTGCGGAATACTGTGCTCCGGCGCCGCTGTCCCAGGCGATGGGGCCGGTCGGCGCACCGGTGTCGGCGAGGGTCGGCGGCGCTGCGGATCGGCCCGTCTCCGCGCTCGGGACACCCTCACCGAAATGGCCGGCGATCGAATTCAACGTGCTCATCGCGGCCATCGCCAGGGGGCCCGCCGCCCCGGCCAGCATCGCGATATCCGAACCGCCGGCGAGTGACGCGGCCGCCGCGGTGCCCGCGGACGGAACGGCGGCGGGAAGCGCCGGTGAGCTCGGTGGAGCGACAGTGGCGGCCCCGGTGCCCGGCAGCGTCGAGGGAAGACCGCCGCGAGGTCTTGCGGGTGCCGGCGCCGGAGATCGGCTCGCGCGCGAGCGTGGTTCGGACGTGGCGATTCCGGTCTGGGGTCCGGCGCCGTCGGCCGGTTCGGCCGAATCTCGTGTCCCGGCCATCAGTAGCCCCGATAGGCTTGCCCGTTGCGAACGGCCACCACACCCGGCACATTGCTGACCGAGCCGTAACGAGAGATCGCGTACCGGACTCCGGCGACGATATTGTCGACCGGGTTGTAGATGTTGCGATGGCCGGGCAGCGCATACGAATTGAACGTCGGGCCGATGGTCTGCATCAGACCGATCGACGGAGTTCCGTTGGCGGCGTTGCTGTCCCAGTTGTTGGTGGCCGACGGATTACCACCCGATTCGTACTGGATGATGATCGCGATCGCCTGCGGATCTATGCGGCTCGTATCGACTCCGGCGGCGGCCAGCACGCTCAGCGCCTGCTGGATCCACTGTCCGACGGTGCCGCCGACCTTCGTCCCCGATCCGCCCGAGCGTGAAAACCGTTGGCCCGACAGGTTGTACATGTACTGCTTGGTGAGGCGGTTGATCTCGGATGCCGCCTCCTTGGAGTTCGCGCTGCCGCCGCCGACGATGCGAGTGGCCTGTTCGAGCGCCTTGGTCAAAATCCGGTGGACCTGGAGTTGCCCGGTCTTGGTGTAGGCCGCCGATCCGAGCTGGGCGAGCGCGGTATCCACATCGCGCAGCAGCTGGGCGACGGCCTTCTTGTCGATGGTGTGCTTTCCCGCGTGGCGGCGCATGTAGTCGACGAGGTCATTGTCGAGGGTGTTGAAGGCCGTGGCCGCATTGCGCTGGAACAGTTGATGCGCCTTGATCTGCGCGGCCGTTCTCCCGCTGCCGGCGCTGCTGCCCGAACCGGTCCGGGTGTCGAGCTGTTTTCCGCTGCCGCCGGAATCGGGACTCGTCGCCACCTTGCCCTCGTCGCCGTAGGTGTCCTTGAGTTTCCGGAGTGCGTCGAGGGCCTGCTGGGCCTCCGGCGTCAGCCCGCCGCTTCCGTTGCCGCCGGTTCCGCCGCCGTTGCCGGATTGCTGTGCGCCCGAACCGTTCTTACCGAGACCGGCGAGGGCGGAGGCGAGCATCGGCAGCATGCTCATGGCGGGCAGCATCGCCGAGGTGAGCGCACTGGGATCGGCCATCCCGCCGTCGTCGGCCGCGCTGTCCTCGGCCCCGCGAGCCGGGGAGCGGGGGGTCACGAGGCCCGAACCGGCAGTGGGCGCCGACGCCGGAACGGCGGAGTTCGTCACGGTCGCCGGCGTAGCCGCCGATTCCGCGGGCGCCGCCCGGCCGGCCGCCCACGGTGACGTCGATGCGGAGGACGCCGGAACCGACGATGCGGCCGGTACCGTGCGCGGGCCGGAAGACTGCTCGGGCCGAATCGAATCCGAGACCGGCGTCGCGGTGTCGGATGCCGCCGGACTGCCGGAGATCGGTGGACCGGAACGCCCCGAGCTCTGCCGCGCAGGCTTGGACCACGGCGTCGGTCTGGCGGATTGGCCGTCGCCGGTGCCGGATTCCGATTCGGCCGGCTCCGGCATGTCGTCGGCTACGGTGGCCTGCCATGTCTCCGCGCTCGTCATCTCGGCTCACCTCGACGCACGGGGCATCGGAACCCGTTGCGCGACAGTCCCGGCCGAGGGCGGTTCACCGCGAAGATTCGTCACTGCGCGCCCTCCTCCCGGACCGTCAGGATCCTCCTGAATCATCCTGACTGGTGCGGCCGCGATGGTCACTTCCCAGTCCTGGGAATCATCGACAATGAAGTCGTCGTGAGTGTCGCAACAACCCAACGTCGCGGCTGTTCGGTTCGAGTCCGGGTGCTCGTCGCAGATAGGTGATCTCATGAGTTTTCTGGGGCTCAGCTTGAAGGACGTGGTCGTCGGTGCGGTCTCCGCGATACCCGTGGTCGGTGCGGTCGCCGGCGCCGCGACGGATGGGATCTGGACGGGCATCGAAACCGGCAGTGTGACCGATGGACTCAAGGCCGCGGCGATCACCGGTGCGCTCGCCGCGGTTCCCGGAGGCAAGATCGGCAGCATGTTCGGCGAGAAGTTGCTCGCCAAGGGTCTGCTGGGCAAGGGCGTCGGGCTGATCGGCAAGATCCCGTTGAAAACCGTCAAGAATGTGGCCGCTCGCGGTGGCGGTAAGGGTCTGCAGAGATCGCTGGGCCGTGCGGTGCTGCGTGGCGCCGGTGGAACTCTCGGCAGCGCGATCTACAACCCGGAAGCCGATGCGGGTGCGCCGAAGATCAAGGCCATTCCGGTCCGTCCGGCGGGTGCGGATCTATCCGGAAATAATTTCCGCGACAGCGCCGCTGCCACATTGAATTACCAAGGCGGCACCGTGGCGCAACAGCCGGCGGCCGCATCGGGTATTACGCAGCAGCCGGCCCCGGATGCTACGCCGCGCGCGGTCCCAGTGTAGGTGTGACAATAGATGGCAGAAACCTCTACGAAACAGATGCCGCCGCTGTTGGTTCCGGACGACTACGGTGTGAGCCCGCAACCGTATCCTCAGGATGCCCGGTTCAAGCTCCAGCCGGCGACTATCAGTCTCATGGATGTGCAGCTCGTCACGGTCGTGGTCGGGATATGGAAGGCGTACGGTTCGGGCGATATCAAGCAGCTTCCGAAAGCCGACGCCATCCCGCAGGTCAGCCTCAATATGTCCGATCTCCGATCCGACGCGATGAGTAATTACCAACTTCTGGCCTACTCTCTCCGGACTGCGTTCGAAACCATGCTCGATGCACACAACAAGGTCTTCGAGAAGGTCACGAAGACCATCGAGGATCGAGAATCGAGTCAGAACAAGGTCGCGCAATGGATCGAGAAATTCAATACAGCCGCGGCCAGCCCGCCCGATGACAATCAGAATGAAAACGAATACATCATGACCTACGTCTCCACCGGCTTGAAAGAAGGTGAGACGATCATGAACGATGCGAAGAGTAAACAAGACGCCAACGGCGATGGCGTCGAGACCGAGGCGGAGAAGCTGAAAAAGCTGACCGAGCAGGTCAAAACGTTGACGGAGCAGAACAAGTCGCTCCAACAGCAGCTCGCGGCCGCCAAGGGCGGCGGTGGCGGTGGTGGCGGTGGGGGCACCACCTACGATCCCAACCTGCTCGGTGAGCAGGGCAGCACCGGCGGCGACGGTTCCTACACCCCTACGGATTTCGGCCTCGACGGCACCGGCACCGATCAAACCGGTACCGGCACCGGCGGTTCGCTCACCGACGGATTGTCCACCGGCTCGAATTCGGCGTCGGATCCCAGCGGGCTGGGCACCGGTTCGTCGAGCGGTACGAGCCCGATCTCGGCCACTCCGGCCAGTATGACCTCACCGGATTCCGGAATGAGCTCTCTCGGTTCGGGAATGGGCTCGGGCATGGGTGGTATGGGCGACATGATGAGTCAGATGCTGCCGATGCTCGCTCAGATGCAGATGATGCGCCAGATGCAGGATCAGGGGCTCAACGGTCGCAACGGCGGAATGCAGCCGATGTATCCGCAGCAGCCCGTGGTCTCGGCGCAACCGGCGGCCGCGACTCCGCAGCAGACTCAGCCGGCCGCGTCGCCCGCACCCGCGACCGCGCAGTCCGATGCGGCGCCGAAGGGAGCGTCGTCCTCGCAGAGCCAGCAGGCCGGTGCGGTGCCACCGGGACGTACCCCCGGGGCCGACGGCACCGTCGAATACCCGTTCCCCGACGGGCGCACGCAGAAGGTGTCGCTCATCGTGGCGCAGGCGCTCGACGCGGCGTTCGGCAATCACGGCGGTACCGACGCGCAGAAGGCGTACGAGAAGACGACCGCGAAGTGGAGCGACAACAAGCAGATCGGCGATCACATCGATCCCAACCAGCTGATGACCGGCGACGTCGGTGTCTGGGAGAAGACCACCGCCGTGCTCGTGGTGTTCGGGTCCGGCACCGACGGCACCATCGAAGCGATCATCGACGGTGAACTGCAGAAGCTGGACTCCGACAAGATGGACACGATGTCCGGAAAGGCCGGGGAATTCGGCACATTCACCGAATTCCAGCATCCGCGCGGTATCGAGGCCACGGCCCCCGACCACCAAGCGGATGCGGCGCCGGGGATGCCGATGCCCGGAGATCAGCAGGGTGGGGTGTTGTCGGCCGCGGTCGGGACGCCGACCTGAGGCTGTGGTGAGAGGAGGCAGGTGTGGCGTTACAGGTCGATCCGATCGAACTCGCCGCCGCGGCGGCGGCACTGGCCGAGCTGGCGCGAGGCACCGGTGCGTCGATGCCCACGGGCTGGGTGCTGCCCGCGGGTAGCGATCCCATTTCCGCGCAGGCGGTTCCGCAGCTCAACACCCATGCTGCCAGCCTCATGAACGGGATGGCGGGCATTCTGCACGAGGTGCACCGGACGGCGCACAAGATCGGCGAGGCCGCGCAGCGCTACACCGACGCCGACGACGAGGGCGCACGCGTCATCGGCGGCTCCGGTGGGGAGGTGCTGGCGAATCCGGTGTCCGACATCGATCCGCCGGCGCTGCGCCGCCCGCCGAGTTTCGGCCTGCCCACCTCGGGGGGTGCGGTGGATCCGCTGACCTTCGCCCAGCAGCTCCGGGCGGGACCCGGTACCGGACCGGCCACCCAATTCGTCTCCGACGTCCGGAACTATCTGGGCACGACGCATGCGGCGGCCCTGACCGGTGTCGACGGCGCCGCTTCCGTCATGCAGCACTGGACACCGGTCGGCTCCGACGCCGCCGCGCGGCTGGGCCGCCATCGCACGTGGCTGGATACGCTCGGCTCCACGCTCGGCAAACTCGCCGACGGAATCGACACGTACACCAAGGCTTTCGACACCGCGAAAGCCAAACACCCCACCCCGGAGGAGATCATCGCCGCGCGCAAGGAACTGGTGCGGTCCATGCGTTCGAAGAATCAACTCGGAATCCAGGCCGCGCTGGCGAAATTCCAGGAGCAGAACGCCCGGTCGGCGGAGACGATCGGCTCCTACTACTCGACGGTGGGTGTCGAGCAGGCCCAGAATGCCGGAGATTCCGAAACCGGAACGGCGGCATCGACATCCGGGCAGTCCAACGGTTCGGGCGACAGCAGCCAGATGATGAGCACGCTCGCCTCGATGCTGCCGACGGTGATGAGTGGCATGATGGCCGCCGGCATGCCGATGATGGGCATGAACCAATCGAACGATCTCGGCACCGGCTCCCTCGACGACTACGGCTACGGCGATTACGGATACGACACCGGCGGGGGCGATTACGGGTATTCCGGCGGTGGCGGCGGCGTCGGCGCGGACGTGACTCCGATCGGCGACCTCACCAGCGCGATCGGTTCGGCGACGTCCTCGCCCGTCGCGGTCGGGCCGATGCCCACGGTGGGATCGGTCACGGGAGCGGTGAGCAGTGCGTCGTCGAATCTGCCGCGGACGCCGGTCATCGAATCGCTGCAGAATTCGGCCGGGACGGCGGCGCGCGCGGCCGGCACCGGTTCGCCGATGATGCCGTACATGCCGATGTCTCCCGGCATGGGCGGCGGCGGTGCGAACAACGAGCGCAATCGGGTGGTGGCCTGGCATCCCGATCGCCTGATGTACGTCGACGACACGCCGCATACCGACGCCGTGATCGGTGAGAAGCCCACCATCGCGCCGACCGTGACACCGGCGACACCAGGACCGGCCAACCAGGCTCCGACGCAAACCGGAGGTTCCGCATGAGTGATATCCATCCCGAGGTGCAGGCGGCCCTGGACGCCGCGCGCGACCTCCGGCACAAGATCGCCGACCTGCGCGAGAAGATCGATGCCATCCGCGCCCGCCGGCCCTCGCCGAGCGGCGCGGTCATTCCCGAGGTCGACGCGATGGGCCGGCTCACCGATCTGTATCTGGCACCGGGCACCGTGGACCGGTTCGAGTCACACGAGCTGGTCGCGGAGATCATCGCCGCGATCCGGGAGAGCAGTGCCGACGCCGGTCGCCAGTACGAGCTGCTGATGTCGCAGGATCCCTGGGGAGACGCCTCGGACGCATCGGAACCCGCTGTGCCGGAGCAGGTTTCGTGACCGATCCGGGAGGTGTGACCGTCGCCGACACCGTGCGCTGGCTGCACGGTGAGGGTCTGGTGCGATTGGCCGGACTGGCCGAGCGGACACCCGATCTGCTGGCCGCCTACACGATCGACGTGGCCACGGGCACGGTCAACGCCTATCCGGTCACCGGGGCCGGAGCGGGGTCGGCCGCCATGACCTTCGCCGCCGACGATCTGCCCGATCCGGTGGGCACCGCGCGCCGGCTGGTCGTCGTCGGCGTCACCAGCTCGCAGGCGGTACTGGTGGTGGATCTGGCGGCGTCGCTGGCGATTTCGATCACCGCCGCGCGTCCCGAGCCGGCAGCGCGCTCCTGGGTGCTGCAGTTGCTGCTGAATCCGGAGGTGACCATCACCACCAACAGCGCCGAGCTGACACCGGCCTCGGACCCGCGCTGCCGCACCAGTTTCATACCGGGCAGCAGCGCCACGATCGTCAACGTCGACGATATGCAGCCGCCGCTGACGACGATCACGCTGAACCCGGCCACCGACGGCCCGGACCACTTGGATGTCGGACCGGACGGCACCGGGGAAATGTATCTGGGTACGAGATTCTGGCAGCTGCACCAGGTCATGACCGTCGGCGACGAGGCGTGGTCGGCCATCGCCGCCCGGCTGTCGGGCACGGCCGACGATGCGGTCGCCTCCGGGCAACCGCCCGGCCCCGCCGTTTCTGCGCCGCCCGGGCGGGTGTCCGCTCCGGGCATCGTCACAGGTCCTTAGCTTCGCATCAACGACAGGAGTCCGACCATGTCCGATTACGACGACTACGACGAGGACGAACTCGCTCCGCCCGCACCGGATTGGCAGAACCGCGTCTACGAGGTGTTCAACCCCGATCACACCGTCGGCGTCGCGTGCGATCGCGACGGTGAGGTCGTCGGACTGCATCTCACCGACGACGCGCGCGAGAACGGCGATACCTGGCTGGCCGCCGAGATCCTGCGACTGGCTCGGCTCGCGCATACGAAATCGCGGGTGGGCCTGCGTTCGGAGATGGAGTACAACGGCACCCGGCCGTACACGATCGACTCGTTCGATCTGCCCACCGAATCCTCCTACCGTGCCATGGAGATCGCCGAATTCGGCACCAATTCCTGACCAGCGCAGTCACTTTCGAGACAGGTCCCCGCCATGTTGGATATCGACGATCCCGATGACGTCATCGCCGTCTCGGGTCAGGTCGCAGCGGCCAAAATATCGTTCGCCGACCAGGTCGGCGCCACCACCGGCGGCTGGACCGTCGACGAGCGCCCGGCAGCACCGCTCGACTTCCGCTTGAAGGGCGTCTTCGATCAGGTCACCGGCTGGTTCGAGACCGCCGCCACGGACTTGCGCGGCCGGACCCACGCCACCCATACCCGCGCCCACGGCACCGCGACGGGCCTGAAGAACGCCGATATCGACGGCGGCGGACACGTACGGTCCGAATCGGTCTGATCCGCATGAACCCGGAGCGCGAAAGCCCGTACTGGAAGGCCATCGTCAGGGACAACTGGCCGGAGATCTCTCCGCGCGCCTGGGGCCGACTGGAGGCGCTGGCGCGCGAGGGAGCCGAGGCGCTGGATCCGGCGGAGGCCGATCGCATGCGGCGCGCCTTCGACGATCGGGTCCGCTCCAGCGCGAGCCTGCAGCCGATCAAGGACGAGCTGCTGGCGCAGCAGGGCACACTGCGCGGATTCGTCGACGCTCTGGTCGCCGCGGCCGATACCTTCGGGCAGATGTCGAGTCTGGTCGACCGCACCCGCGACCGGATCCTCAACGCCGTCGACGGCGCATTGCGCAGGATTCGCGCGGCGCGGGCAGCCGCGGCGGCGGCGCGGGAGAAGGAAGAGGAAGCCGGCGGGGACGGTAGCGAGGCGGACGCACGCCTCCAACGCGATATCCGGAGGATCCTCGCCGAGGCTCGCGCCGAGGTGGACGATATCGCGGCGGCGGCGCTGCGCGAGGTCGGGCCGCAGGGTCTGCCGGAACTGGCGGCGATCGCGGCGGCGCTGGGGCAGCCGGGGCCGTGGCGTGGCGGGCAGGAGGGCTCCGACGGCCCGGGTGGCGGGCCGAGATACCGCTCGCCTCGTGCGGGAAGCGACGGTCCGGGTGGGCCCGGGACCCACGGCGTTCGGTCGCTGCCCCGGGGATTGCCGCCGTCGGGCGGACCGTTCGTCCCGCATCTGCCGAGTCTGCAGGATCTGCGGGATCTCCTGCGGCCCAACGGACAACTGCCGATGTCGCGGCTTCCGGGCTGGGACGTCGTCTCACCCGATCACGCGGATCCGAGCGCCGGCCACGCGCCCGCACCGGATGACGGGACGCCTGCCGGGCCCGCCGTACAGGTGCAGCCGGGCTCCGGTCCGGCGCCGCAGGCCGCGCCGGTGGGCGGCGGCCGCGCGATCGGGCCGATGTCGGCGCCGCAGGCCGACGGTGGGCCCCCGGCGGCCCAGGTAGTGGCGCCGGAGCATCCGGCGATGGACGCGCCACCCTCGGCACATTCGGATACCAGTGCGGCACAAACTGTTTCACACCGCGACAGCGACGGCGGCGACAGTCCGGCCGGTGACAGTCCCGCCGGCACCGGCGATTCCGGTGATGAGCGGCGGACCGGCGAATCGGGCGCGCCGGAGGTCGCGATCGGGTCCGGTCGCCGCACCGATGACACGGCCGGAGCGGACGGGCCGCCGTCGTGGGGTGTGGCCGCGGGTGTGGCGGCGCAGATGTCGATGTTCACACCACAACAACCCGGCTTCGCGCCGGACCGGTCGCCGGGCGCGAACGCGCCCGCCGCCGCGGGGCCGACGGCGGACCCGCGGGCGACATCCGCGCCGGATTCCCGGAATTCGGTTGCGGCGCCACGGGTTACGCCAGCACCCGGCGGGCCGACCGGGTCGGTTCCCGGTGTATCCGCGCCCGGCGTCACGGCGCCGCCGGCCACCGGGCCCGCGAAGGGCCATCCGCCGGGCCGCCACACCGGGGAGGCGGGCGCCGGTGCCCACAAGGCCACCGGCGATCACAAGTCGCCCGGTGGTCACGAGCCGGGCTCCGGCAAGGAGGAGACGACCGCCGGCAGCGGCGACCTGGTTCGCGATGCGGTCGGCGCCGCGATGGCGGCCGCGGCGGCACCCACCTTCATGCTGGGGAAACGGGTCGACGGCGATCTGGTCCTGGCACGCAGCCTGCTCGCGAGTCTGCTCGCCGCCGGTGGCCCACCCGCCGTCGGTATCGAGTGGGCGGTGTCGATCATGCGCCACGACGGTGGCGTGAGCGCGTTCGTCACGTCCAACGACGGCCGGGGCTGGTTGCCGCCCGGTGTCTTCCTGCCCCGCGAACTGTCGACACCGTGGGTGTGGTCGGTGGCCGAGGGGCCGGCCTGGGAGGGTCTGGCCGATCCGGCCCGGGTACTCGCCGAATTCGCGCTGAGCTGGGGGCGGCGCACCGGGGCCCGGCTGTCGGCGCTGGTGTCGTCGGCGTCCTTCGACGAGCTGCTGGCCCGGCAGTTGGGCGAGGTCGCGCTCGAGGGGGCGGTCGAGCCCGGGGTGACCATGGATTTCTCCACTCCCGCACCGGGTTTGGCCGACCGCCTGGAGTTGGTGACCGCGCCGCCGGTCCTCGAACGGGTCGCCGCGATCCCCGCGGACCGGATCGGCAGCCGGGGGCTGGACTTCGCCTACGACGCGCATCAGCGGCTCGCGGTGTCGGGTCCCGATCCGTTCGCCTCCCTGGGCGCCGCCGAACTCCGCCAGCGCATCATGCAGACGATCCTGCAGGGCGGTCCGGTGCAGGCGCAATGGTGGGAGCAACTGTTCGACGCCGATCAACTCCTGGCGGCCTCCATGCTGCCGCTGCGGGCGGACGTCTCGCGCGTACCCCTGGGAGAGTTGCGTTCCGAGCATTCCACGGGTCGATCCGCCACCGATTCGGCCACCCTGCGGCTGTCGGTCGCGCAACGCCGCTGCAACGAAATGGTCCTGCTGATGTCGGGGGAGCCGTCCCGGCAGCGGCTGCGCGACATCGTCTACGCACACGGGCAGGTGGCGGAATATCTGGCGGCCGACCCGGTCGGCACGATCACGCCCGAACCGGTGCGCCGCCCGACGATCACCGCGCCGCCGCCTCGGTAGTGCACACGATGGCGTGCCGGGCCTCGCCGCCGCGTCCTTCCCGCGAATGGGAAGGCTCGACAATGAGGACGTCACCGGTGGGAAGGATCTGATTCGGCATGTCGGGCAGCATGGAAGTCGACCCTGCGGTCTTACTCGATTTGGCCCTTCAGCACGACCGGGTCGCCGAAGACACCTTGGAATGGGCCAAACCTCCCACCGACTGGCTGCGGGAATTCCCCAACACCTACGGCCATATCGCGGACCCGGTACTCGGCGCCCTGCAGGACTACTACCAGGCGCGACAGAACGCGGGTATCGCACTGGCCAAGGAACACCGGGATACCGCGGCCAAATTGCGTGCGGCCGCCGCTGCCTTCGAACGCAGCGACGAGGACGGCGCCGCGAACATCCGCCGGTACGACGACACGAACGGATCCGGCAGCACGCCCTACCAGCAATCGCCCTCCCTGCCCGGTCCGGGCACCCAGGCACCCACCGGACCGCAGGTCGGCGCGCCGGGCTCCGGGCCCGCCGATGCCGGCGCCCACACGCCCGGTGACACCGGTGCCGACACCCCGGTGGGCGTCGCGCCGGGCGCAGCACCCGGAACATCGTCGGCCGCACCGGATTCGACCGGCGCCACCCCCGGAACGGCGCCGGTGGGTGCGGGCACGGGCACGGGCACGGGCACGGGTACCGGCCCGTCCGCCGCCGGGGGTCCGGCCGGACCGGGCGGTGGTCCCGCCGGCCCGTCGTCCGGCCCGCTGGGCACGACGCCGCCGTCCGGTGTGGTACCTCCGGGTGGTCCGGCCGGCCCGCCGTCCGGTTTCGGCCCCGACGAGCGCGGGCAGGGGCCGAACGGCACCACCGCCGCCGGGGATCTGCCGCCGGTTCCGGTGCCGACCCCGTTCGCGGCCGCCGTCGCCAAGGCCAAGGACGCCGAGGCCGAACCGGCCTATGTCGTCGGCGACGCCGTGGACAACGATCTGCTGATCGCCCGCACCCTGCTGGGTGCGGTGCTGGCGGCGGTGGATTCGGCCGTGCTGGGCCTGCACTGGGCCGTCGCGGTGCTGCGAGGCCCCGCCGGCGCCGGCGTGTTCATCACCTCCAACGAGGCCCGCGGCTGGTTCCCGGCCGGGCTGTATCTGCCGCGCGAGGTGTCCTCGCCGTGGATCTGGGACGACGTGCTCGCCGACGGTTCCGGCGATCCGGCATCGCCGTGGGAAGGCGTCTCGGATCCGGCGCGGGTGCTGGCGGAATTCGGTCTGGCGTGGGGCCGCAAGGCCGGTGCGGAGCTGACCGCGCTGGTCTCGTCCGGATCGATCGACCACGGACTGCGGCAGCGGTTCCCGAGCGTCGCCATGCAGGATCTGGTCGGCCCCTCCTACGACGTCGATTTGCGCGTGTTCACTCCCGACACCGCCGACCGGCTGGCCCTCGCCGGCTCCGGCGAAGCCCTGGAACACGTTGCGGCCGTGCCGGATGCGCAGATCCGCGCGCACTGTGAGGAACTGGCCGCCGAGGCCCACCGGTTGGTCGCCGGTAGTGCTCCCGGCGGCCCCGACGCGGCGCAGTCGCGCGGCATCCGGGACCGGATCCTGTCCGCGCTCGGGTCCGGCCGCCCGATCCCGGCCTCCTGGTGGGAAGAACTGCGCGATGCCGACGATCTGCTCACCGCGGCCATGCTGCCGCACCGGGTCGACGTCGGACGGGTCGACGTCGGCGAATTGCGGGTCGACGACGAGGCCGCGGCGTTGCGCGCCCTCGTGTTCGAACGTCGCTGCAACGAACTGGTTCTGCTGCTGGCCGGCGAGGCCTCGCGCCAGCAATTGCGCGACGCGGTCTATGCCCACGAGCAGATCGTGAAGCATCCGCGCTTCGTCCCCGCTCCGGCCGCGGTGTCCACCGGCGTGGAGGAACGGGTTTCGCGCCTGGCGGCGTCGAGCGGCTCGGTTGCCGCCCCCGTCGCGCAGGTCGCGCCTCCCACGGTATCGGCACCGCCGACGGCCGGCGGGCCGCCGCCCGGTGCGGTCTCGGCTCCGGACGCCTCCGCACCCGACGTGACCGGACGCCCCTGAAAAAAGCGGTGCCGGTGGGCGATTCGCTCGCCCACCGGCACCGCTCGGGTAACTCGCCCGGTTTGTCGCGCGTTATGGCGCGACTTCGCTCGCGTTCTCCGGCTCCTCCGGCGTCGCGGCATTCGGGGCGGCCGCGGCGGTCGGTGGTTTCGTCCGATCCTTGGCCGACGCACCGGTGGCCGGGGCCGTGATCGGCGGCGGGGTGCCGGGAGTCTGGCCGGTGGCGCCCGCCAGCTGCGTGGGCGCGGCGGTGCCTGGCGCCGCAGCGCCGGGGGCGAGGGCGGTCGGCGCACCGTTGGGTGCCACGGCAGCGGGCGCGGCGGCCGGTCCGGCGCCGTTCGGAACGGCCGCGTTCGGGTCCGTGGCCGCCGGTGCGGCGCCGGTGCCGGGGGTGACCTCGCCGTTCGAATGGAGTTCGGCCTCTTTGTCTTTCTGGTTCTTCTGCATCGCCTGGGTGACCAGCGGCATCGCCACCATCGCTCCCATCGGGAGGATCATCGCGGCCATGGGCAGCAGTTGGCCGAGGATGTCCCCGAGACCGCCGCCCCCGCCCGATGCCGAGGTACCGCCCGACGCGGAACCGCTGGAGGAACTGGTGCCGGTGCCGGAACCGGACCCCGAGCCGCTGCCGGTGCCCGCCCGGGACTGGTTGTCCGCGTAGACCGCGTCGACGAGACGGTAGACCTGTGCCACCGCCGCGCTGATCTGCTGCATGAGGGCGGCCTGCTGGGCGGTGGTCGCCTTCGCGGGCACCGCCTTCACCACGGCCTGCAGTTCGGCGACGATGTTCTTGATACTGGCGAGTGTCTCGTCCTTGCTGGCGGCCACCAGGACCGAGGTTCGCGCGATCTCCTGGTCGTATTCGAGCAGTGAGGTCTGCTTCGCGTTCACCGCGGCCATGGCCTGCCGGTAGCCGACGGTGGTGTCGCTCTTCCCCAGATTGGTGAACACCACCGGCTTCAGCAGACTGGCCACCTCCGGCGGTGGCTTCGGCATGCCACGACCGAGCAGGTCGACCGCGGTCTGGATCGCCGTACGGGCGAGCGCGACAATGGCTTTCACCGCCGGCTTCGCACCCGGGGGCGGGTCGAGTTCGACCGTCCAGTAATGCTTCTCGGGATTGGCGGGCGGGGGAGTGGTGGGCGGCGGTTTGGTCGGGTCCGGTTTGGTGGGGTCGGGCTTCGTGGGATCAGGCTTGGTGGGGTCGGGCTTGGTGGGGTCGGGTTTCGTCGGGTCGGGCTTGGTGGGGCCGGGCTTGGTCGGGTCCGGTTTGCCCGGCCCCGGTGTGGTGGGGCCACCCGGCTCGTGCGGGCCGCCGGGCCGTGGTCCGGCGGATCCGGGCGTGGCCGGCGGTCCCGCGCCAGGGGTCTGCGGGGCGTTGATCACGCGCGTGTCGGTCTGCGGTCCGCCGGCCGGAAACTGCGGCCCGGCAAAGGCATTCGCCCCCAGCGGGCCGGAGCCGGTGACGCCGTCACTACCCGCCACGGGCAATCCGGTCGTGGGTGTGACGCCGTCCTGCGACAGCTTCGGCAGGCCGATAGTTTCGGTTCCAGCCGTGTTCTCCGGCATGCCGCTGCACCGCCTCCCTCGAGTTCGTCCTCATTGTCGGCCCTTCCCGCAAATGGGAAGTCATGCGGTTTCCGCATCGCGGCGACGGTGCCGCATAGTCGTGGACGACTTCGGGTACGCGAAGTTCCGCGAGTTTCGCTGGTCCTGCGGCAGCCGGGCCGAATCGGGAGGCGTTCGATGCGCAGCGATGGCGAGGCGGTCGAATGTCGCCACAACTGACCGTCGGACTCGACAGCGTTCTGAATTCCCTGCTGAAGCTCTACGGTACCGGCAGTCCCGTCGTGCAGGCGGCGCCGTCCTCGGCGGGCCCGTCGAATTCCGCCATCGACCTGCGTACCGGGGCGTTGATGGCGGGGTATCACGAAACCGCCGGAATGCACGCCTCGGTAGCCGGAGCGCATGCCGAACGAGATGCGGTGGTGCACAAGGCGGTAACCGCCGCCGGCGACGGAACGGTCAAGGGCCGCAGTGTGGTCAACGGTCAGATCGCCGATCTGCAGACCCGGTTGCGTGCCATCGCCGCCGTGGGCGACACTCGCTTCAGCGGCCCGGCTCTGCTGGACGCCGCGCACACCGCGGTGACGAATGCGGCCCGCCAGGTCGACACCGACCTCGCCGAGGCGCAGCGGCACGCGGCGCAGATCACCCCGCCCGCGACACCGAAAACCGTTCGGGGGCGGCTCACCTCGAATCCGGGCCGGCGCCGCCGGCGCCGGCCGCGTCCACGGACCACGTCGGTGGCGCGGACGGCCCGGGCATTGCCGGCGATGCACCGGCCGGTCCCGTCGGACGGTACGGCGGGCGGTAAGGCGGTGAGCGCGGCGAGCGCGTATCTGGGACTTCCCTATGTGTGGGGCGGCGGTGGGGCCGGGGGGCCGAGCGGCGGCGGATTCGACTGTTCCGGACTCACCCAATACGCGATCGCCGAGGCGACCGACGGCAAGGTCGTCCTGCCGCGCACCACGTACGAGCAGATCTACAGTGGCGTGCGTATTCCGCCGCAGGATGTGCGGCCGGGGGATCTGGTGTTCCCGGCCGGATCGTTCAGTGCGCGCGGACCCGAACACGTGCAGCTGGCCGCGGGCAACGGCATGGTCATCGAGGCGCCTTATTCGGGCTCGACGGTCAAATGGTCGCGCATGCCCAGTGAGGCCGTCGTGGTGCGGGTGATGTGATGGTCTCTGTCGTGTGCTGATTCGGAACGAGTGCCCGTGGCCGGATCGCGGTGTGCGAGCACTCGTTCCGAAGGGCGGATCGTCAGGATGAGGACTGCCGATCCACACGAATAACCATACCGTCGAATAACGGTACATTCAATAGCGGCCCACCGTGAGGGTTAGTGGCCGTTCTCTGTTCGCGCAGGTCGTGCCCCGGTGGGCCGGAGGCTCGAGCGTGCGAATCCGCGTATTCCCATGGTTGGGAAATGGCGATCTTCGCCCGGGTCGGGGACTGTCTATGGTTCGGGCAGGCGAGAGCGTCGAAAGGGATGTCCAGGTGTCAGCGGCCGAGGACGCGTTCTATACGGGTGTTCAATCTCTGGGATTGGTCGCCGGGGGCGTGCGCAACGAACAACAAGCGATGGCGGCCTTTCGCGCCGCGACCGATCTGGATCCGGATATGTGCGACGCCTGGATGGGGCGCGCCATGGCCGGCGACATCACCTCCGAGGTGATCTACGGCGCCTATCGATCGGTCCACAACCTCTATCGGGATCAACAGCGCGCCGGTCTGGTCGACCGGTCGCTGTGGTGTCAGGTCGAAATCGGCATGTACGGCCTGCGAGTGGCGATGGCCGACCGCGATCAGATCGCGATCGCGCAGGCGTGTTCCTATGCCGACGGCGGGGAATGGCAGGAAGCGGCCGCCATACTCGATCAGGTACCCAGCGACGATGTCGCCGACTTCGTGCGGATGTCGCTGTTCTTCCGGACCAAGCGCTGGTCCGACGTGCTGGCCGCCCGCACCGCCAAACCGGTCATCGAGGACGGGCTGCTCGACATCGCGGCCGAGTTGATGGCGGCGCAGGCGCTGGCGCATCTGGGCCGTCTCGGCGAGGCGATGCCGCGCGCGCAACGCATCGTGGAGGACAGCTCCTCGGGCAACCTCTCCTACATCTGGGCCGATGCGCACTTCCTGCTGGGAATGCTGTACCGGCACAACGGCGATCACGAGAACGCCGATCGAATCCTCAAGGGGCTGCAGGGATCCGGGCTGTGGTCCGAACGCGAGGAGTGGCAGCGCGCGGTTCGCGACAAGACCTACCGGCTGGAGGTGACCACTCCGGATCTGCTCGCCTCGCGCACCGACCTCTGGGATCCCACCACTGGCGACGATCCCGCCGAAGCGGCGGCGGCGTCGGCGAAACAGGAACGCGAAGCGCTGCTGTCGGAGGCCTCGGACCTGCTGCAGGCCCAGATCGGCATGGATTCGGTCAAGGAGCAGGTCGACCGGCTCAAGTCCGGCGTGCTGATGGATCAGGTCCGGGCCAAGCGCGGGCTGGCGGTGGAATCCAAATCGCAGCACCTGATCTTCTCCGGCCCGCCCGGTACCGGTAAGACCACGATCGCCCGCGTCATCGCGAAGATCTTCGCGGGCCTGGGCGTGGTCGAGAATCCGGAAGTGATCGAGGTGTCGCGCAACGATATGGTCGGCACCCACCTCGGCCATACCGCACCCAAGACCAACGCCCTGATCGATTCCGCGCTCGGCGGTGTGCTGTTCATCGACGAGGCCTACACCCTGATCCAGGAGGGACTGTCCGGCGGCGACGCCTTCGGTAAGGAAGCCGTCGACACCCTGCTGGCGCGGATGGAGAACGATCGCGACAAGCTGGTGGTGGTGATCGCCGGATACGAGGATCAGATCGACCGGTTCCTGGCCTCCAACGACGGTCTCGCCTCGCGCTTCACCAAACGCATCCGCTTCTCCAGCTACGGTGGCGACGAACTGGTCCAGATCGCCGATCATATTGCGCGCAAGAAGGATTCGCTGCTGTCCGAACAGGCGCGCGAGGTGCTGCGGGAACGCTGCGATCAGCTCGCCTCGCAGACCAAGAACGGACGCCGGCTGATCGATCTGGCCGGCAACGGCCGGTTCATCCGCAATGTCGTCGAGGCCGCCGAGGCCGAACGCGACTACCGCTTCACCCGCGAGAACGTCGATATCGCCGCACTCACCAACGAGGAATTGATGACGATCGACGCCTTCGACATCGCCGCCGCGCTGTCGGGTTTGGCGCCGGCCGCGACCAGCTGACGCCATGGCGCGATTCCGGGTGGTGACCAAGCACCAGATATCGGGGTGGCGGTTCCTGCTGCGCCGGATCGAGCACGCGCTGGTGCGGCGCGAGGTTTCCATGATCGACGATCCGCAGCGTGGCCGATCCACCGCGCTCTCGATCGGAATCGCGCTGGCCTGCGTCGTCGTCGCCGGCGCCGCGGTGATGGCCTTCTTCAAGCCCGCCAAACAGGTCGGCAATGCCGACATCGTCGCCGACAAGAACAGCGGCGCGCTCTACGTGAAGGTCGCCGGGCGACTGCATCCGGCGCTGAATCTGACCTCGGCACGGCTGATCAGCGGTAAGGCGGCCGACCCGGTGCCGGTCTCCCAGCAGGAACTGGACAAGTATCCGCGCGGCCCATGGGTGGGAATTCCGGGTGCCCCCGACAGCATCGTCGGCAGCACCGACAGCGATTCCTCGTGGACGGTGTGCGACACCACCCGCACCGGTGCGGACGCACCGATCGACCGCACCACCGGCCTGCCCACGACCGCCGGTTCCGCGGTGGTCACCACCGCCATCGGCGGCCCGCTGACCGTCGACGACGAGACCACCCACGCGCTGTCCGGCGATCAGGCGCGACTGCTGCGCAACGGTTCCAACACCTGGCTGGTCTACGACGATCGCGACAAGGGTGTGGTGCGCGCGGCGATCGATCTGCGCGACTCCGCGGTCACGCTGGCCCTCGGTATCGACGCCACCATGCCGATTCCGCAGGCCTCGCGCGGCTTGATCGAGGCGATACCCGAGATGCCTCCGCTGCGTGTGCCCGACGTGCCCGGCGCGGGCGGGGTCACCACGCTCTCGTCGGGCCTGTCGGTGCCCGTCGGATCGGTGCTGAGCGTGTCGAGCCCCGACCGCCCCTCCTCCTATTATCTGGCCTCGCAGTCGGGCCTGGTGCAGATCAGCGCGGTGCTGGCCGCTGTCGTCCGCAACGCCGATTCGCACGGCACGGCCACCACCATGGCGGTCGGCCCGGACGTGGTCGCCGCGAATCTGCGACCCGGAACCTGGCCCGGCACAGAGGATTATCCGGCGCGGGCCGTCCAGGTCGTCGACGCGAACCGCTACGGCGTGACCTGCTACCACTGGTCCCGCGGCGGCCGTGACCCGAATGCGAGCACCCAGGTGTTGTACGGGCGACGGCTCCCGCTGACCGCCGAACAGCAGAGCCGGATCGTCGGCCTGGTCACCGCGCCGGCTTCGCACGGTGCCACCGCCGACACCGCGTATCTGCCCGGCGGCACCGGCCGGTTCGTCCAGGTCACCGGAGCCGATCCGGCCTCGCCGCTGCGGGAGTCGCTGTACTGGATCTCCGACAGCGGCGTGCGCTACGGCATCGATGTGGCTCCGGGCGCCATCGGCGATCAGACCCTGGCCGCGCTCGGTCTGCGGTCGCCGCTGCCCGCGCCGTGGAGTGTGGTGTCGCTGTTCGCGGTCGGCCCGGTTCTGTCCCAGCGCGACGCCCGCGTCCAGCACGACGGAATTCCGTCCGACAAGTCCGCGGTCGGTCTGCCACAGCAGTCGGAAGGTGGGGGTCCATGACCAGCACACGCCGCTTCGTCCGCCCGGCCCGTGCCGAACGCGGGCCGAAGGCGCCGGCGGTCACGGAGCTGCGGTTGCAGCCGCCCACCGAATTGCCCAAACCCGTTCCGCCGTCCCGGATTCGGATGATCATGCCGGTCGTCATGGTCGCCGGTATGGGCGGGATGATGGTGATGATGTTCCGCAGCGGTGGCGGAGCCGTCAACCCGATGATGATGTTCTTCCCCGTCATGATGCTGGTGTCGATGTTCGGCATGATCGGTGGCGGCATGGGCGGCAACGGTTCCGGCGGCGCCGCCTCGCTCAACGAGGAACGCAAGGATTATCTGCGGTCGATCGGGGAGAACCGCAAGACGGTGCACACCGCCGAAGCCGAGCTCTACACCTACTTGCGCCACACCCACCCCGGCCCGGCGGAGATCGCCCGCCTGGTCGGCGGTAAGCGGATGTGGGAGGTGCAGGTGGCCAGCCCGCAGTTCCTGCGGGTGCGAATCGGCCGGGGGCGCATCGCGAATCAGGTCCGGGTGATCGTGCCCGAGGCCGCCCCGACCTCCGATCTCGATCCCGTCGGCGTCGTCGAGGTCACGCGGTTCGCCAAGGCGTACTCGACCGTGGGCGGTATGCCGGTCGCGATCAATCTGCTGTCGGCCCCGCAGGTGGGATTCGACGGCGATCAGGACGCGGTGGCCGGGCTCGTGCGCGCGATGATCGCGGAGATCGCGGTGCTGCACGGACCGGACCAGGTGGCCGTCGCCGCCGTGCTGGCCGATCCCGACGCCCCGCAGTGGGCGTGGCTCAAATGGCTTCCGCACACCCAGCATCCGAGTGAGACCGATGCCATCGGCTCCAGCCGGATGGTCTATCGCACGGTCGCCGAACTGCGGTCGAAGGTGCTCGCCGGGCTCAACCGCGGCCCCTTCTCGGCCAACAGCCAGCCCACCCTGGATCGCACGCACTACATCCTGCTCGTCGACATCAGCGGGCCGGCCAGCGAACGCGACGTCTCGGGCGTGGACGGCTGCACGTGGGTGCGCTTGGGCAGCACCGAGCAGAGTCTGCCGCGCGCATTGAAATTCACCGTCTCCCAGGATCGCGAACTGCACGAGGTGACCGCACGGGGGCTGCGCCGGGTGGGTGTCGCCGACACGATCTCGGTTCCGGCGATGACGGCCCTGGCCCGCGGCCTGTCACCGTTCCGGCTGTCCACCGTGGTGGAGGCGGTGGTCGCCGAACAGGCCGGGACCGGGACCTCGTGGGAGGAGATGGTCGGGGTCCTCGATCCCGGTGCGATCCGCGCGGAGCGGCAGTGGCCGCGCCGCCGCGACATCGACCGCGCCCGGCTCAACATCCCCTTCGGCCACGACCCCGCCGGACAGGTGGTCTACCTCGATATCAAGGAGTCGGCCGAGGAGGGCATGGGCCCGCACGGCATGTGCATCGGCGCCACCGGCTCCGGAAAGTCGGAATTCCTTCGGACCCTGGTACTTTCGGCGGTCGCGACCCACTCACCGGATGTGCTGAACCTGCTGCTGGTCGACTTCAAGGGTGGTGCGACCTTCCTCGGCTTCGACCGCCTGCACCACGTGACGGCGGTCGTCACCAACATGGAGGAGGAAGCCGATCTCGTCACCCGTATGGAGGACGTGATCAACGGCGAGATGGCGCGCCGGCAGCGAGTTCTGCGCGATGCCGGCAACTTCGCCAACGTCGCCGATTACGAGCGTGCCCGCGAACAGGGCGCGCAACTGGCGCCGCTGCCCACCCTGCTGATCATCCTCGACGAGTTCGCCGAACTGCTCGAACAGCATCCGAACTTCGCGAAACTGTTCGTCGCCATCGGCCGGCTGGGCCGCTCGCTGCGCATCCATCTGCTGCTCGCCTCGCAGAAGGTGCCCGCCAACCGGATGGGTGAGCTCGAGGCCCACCTGTCCTATCGAATCGCGTTGCGCACCAATCAGACCAGCGATTCCCGCGACGCCATCGGCACCGCCGACGCCTACCACCTGCCCAAGAAGCCGGGTTCGGGATATCTGCGGGTCGGCGCGGGCGATCTGCAGCGGTTCCAGGCCGCGTATGTGGGCTCGCCCTATATCCCGCCCGCGCAGGCGGCATCCCCGGCCGATGCGCAGCGGGCCCGGCGCCCCGGCGGCGGATACAAACCGCCGCAACGGTT
Source organism: Nocardia violaceofusca NBRC 14427 (assembly GCF_963869435.1). Classification (NCBI taxonomy): domain Bacteria; kingdom Bacillati; phylum Actinomycetota; class Actinomycetes; order Mycobacteriales; family Nocardiaceae; genus Nocardia; species Nocardia violaceofusca. Next base: position 17,129 of record NZ_CAWMPM010000037.1, on the reverse strand, counting down.
CACCACCGCCCATGTCGTCGCCGCCCGTCCGGAACCGGTCGTCGAGCCGCGGCTCGTCCTGCCCGAATCCGAGGACGAGAACGACGCGGTGACGTTGATGGAGACCGTGCTCGCGCAGCTGGCCGGGCACGGGCGTCCCGCGCACAAGATGTGGTTGCCGCCGCTCGGTGTGCCACCGACCCTGGAACGCCTGGTCACCGCCGTTCAGCCCGGGGCACTGCAGATTCCGCTGGCGATCGTGGACAAGCCGCGTCAGCAGCGTCAGGACGTGTGGACCGTGGATCTGTCGGCCGCGGGTGGTCACCTCGCCGTGGTCGGTGGACCGCAGTCGGGCAAATCGACCGCGCTGCAAACCCTGGTGATCGCGACCGCGCTGACCCACAGCCCCGAACAGGTGCAGTTCTACTGCCTGGACTTCTCCGGCGGTCTGTCCGGTCTGCGCGGGGTGCCGCATGTGGGATCGGTGGCCTCGGCGCGGGAAGGGGACCGGATCCGGCGGACCTTCGCGCTGATCACCAATCTGATCGCGCACCGGCAGACGTTGTTCAGCGAGCTGGGAATCGACAGCATGCGTGAATTCCGCCGCCGGCGTCAGTCCCCGGCGGAATCGGCGGAGTTGACCGCGCGCGGTGACGCCCACGGTGACGTCTTCTTCGTCATCGACGGGTGGGATATCGGATTCTCGGTCAACGGGCCGTATTTCGACGAATATCTGCCTGTGATGGAAACCATTGCGCTGCAAGGCCTCAACTACGGAATCCATCTGGTGGTCAGCAGTTCGCGATGGGCGGCCATCCGACCGAACGTCAAAGATCTGCTGCAGACCCGGCTGGAATTGCGGCTCGGCGATCTCACCGACACCGTCTTCAACAATCACCGCGCGGTGGTCGCCTCCATTCCGCCCGACCGTCCCGGTCGCTGCATTTCGACCGATGGCCTGCACATGCTGACCGCGCTGCCCCGCATCGACGGTTCCGGCGACGCCGATACCGCGGCACAGGGTATGAGCGCGGCGATCGCGGAATTGGAGCGGCGGTTCGAGGGCCGCCGCGCGCCCGCGGTCAAGTTGCTGCCGGCCCAGATCACCATGGCCGAGATCGTCACCGGCCGCCCGGCGCCGCAGACACTCGCCCAACGACTGATGCTGCCGTTCGGGGTCCGGGAATCCGATTTGAGTCCGGCCACAGTCGATTTCGGGACGTCCACCCATTTCGCTGTCATCGGCTCGCCGGGCTGCGGCAAGTCGACGGTACTGGCCGCGCTGCTGGAATCGATTCGAACCCAGTTCACCCCCGCACAGGCGGTGGTGGTGCTGGTCGATTACCGGCGTCAGCATATGGAGGCGATTCCGGACGAGCAGCTGATCGGTTATCTGACCAGCGAGCGCGATCTCATCGACAGCCTGCCTGGTTTCGCTCAGACGATGCGTGCCCGGCGCCCACCGGACAACGTCACTCCCCAGCAGTTGCGGGAACGTTCGTGGTGGAACGGCCCCGAGGTTTTCGTGGTGGTCGACGACTATCACATGGTCTCGGCGCGCGGCGGGCTCAATCCGCTGGATCCGTTGAAGGACCTCATCGTCGACGGCCGCGACACCGGATTCCATCTCATCGTCGCCCGCAATATCGCACAGGCCGATATGGCCTTGTACGACAACGTCCTCGGTCAGATCAAGAATCTGAACAGCTCCGGATTCATCATGGACGGGTCGAAACTCGACGGCATGCTGATCGGTGATGTGAAGGCAACCAAACAACCGGTGGGCCGGGGCATCTTCGTCGAGCCGCTGCAGTCGCGCCGGGATCTGGTCCAGGCCGCGTGGGTGCCACGGCCGGAATAGAGCGGAAAGATGTGGCCTATCCCGCACAACATTCCCAAGGGCGGGAATGCCATAGCGTTCTTTCTGTAACCGCTCACACCAGAGTCGGCGGCACTCGTTAGGAGACCTCCATGTATCTCCAGTTCAGTCCGGAAGTCATCGCGGCTGTCTACACCACCAACACCGCGACCGCCTCGACGTTGGCCGAACTCATGCGCCTGGCATCGGTGGCCAGTGAACCGATTCCGGCCGGTGCGGACCCGGTCAGCGTCGGCCTGTCAGCGGCCTTCAAGAGCTACAAGTCCGGCTACTACAACATCACCGACAACGGCATCTCGAAGTTCCACGAGGGCAACGGAAAACTGCCCGAGTCGATCCACAGATACGAATTCGGCGATTCGGCGGGCGGGGCCCGGGTCAAGTCCGCCGAACCCGGCATCGTCTACATCTGACACACCCTTCGGGAGTTCGCGATGGACGCAGTGACCGGCGCGGCCGCCGGACTCGGCCAGGTCGCCGGTGATGTGAAGGCAAGTGCGGAGGCCGCGGCCTCGCTCGCCGGCATGGCCGGTGCCGCCGTCAGTTTTATCGAGGGGTTCGACTTCGCCGCGCTCCCACCGGAAGTGAACTCCGCCCGGCTGTTCGCCGGGCCGGGGCCCGAGCCCATGGAGGCGACCTCGATCGCGTACGAGGCGGTCTCGGAAGCCTTGATGGCGGCGGCGACCGGCTTCGAGGGCTCCAACGGTGTCATGCAGGTCGCCTGGGAAGGCGAGGCCGGTACCAAGGCGCACACCGCGTTCAGCCGGCACACCGAGTGGTATCGGCAACAGGCCGTCGTCGCCAAGCAGACCTCGATGATCGTGGGCGCCGCCGCGGCCGCCAACCACGGTGCGCGCCTGGCGATGCCGCCGCTGCCGATGATCCTCGCCAATCGGGCAATGAGCGTCGCACTGGCGGCGGCCAGTGGGGCGACGATGGGCGCCACGGAACCGCTGATCGCGGCGAACGAGCTGGCCTACGCCTTCATGTGGGAGCGGGCCTCCGAAACCATGTACACCTACCAGGGGATCTCGAGCGGACTGATCGGCGCGCTGCCGCCGCCGACGGTGGCGCCGACGATCGCCGGCGACGGTGGGGAATTCGGCGGTCCTTCCGGGACAACGTATTTCGACCCGCCGCACACCCCGGGCGGCGGACCCACCGGCCACACCGGGCCGACTGGTCCGGGCGGCGGGCCGAGCGGACCCGGCGACGGCCCGGGCAGCGGTCCCGGCGACGGGTCGGGAGACATGGGTGGCGGCCACGACCCGACATCACCCGGTGGTGGCTCCACCGACCCGGCCGATACCGGGGTCGACCCCACCCAGACCCCACCGGGCGGGACCGAGGCCGAGAACGCGGTCTCCGATGTCAACGACGCCATGTCGTCGATGACCGATTCGCTGGGCAACTCCGGCGGCGACGGTAACTATCTGACCCAGGAACAGCACGGCTTCTACGGAACGTCACCGTACTCGACCACCCTCTTGGGGCTGAACGGTGGTGTGGGCAGCGCCGTCACGTTCTCGATGGCCCGCGGCGGGATGGGCGCCGTGCCCGCCTCCGGCGCCGGATTCCGGATGCCGGCCAACTGGAACCCGATGGGCGCGCGGGCATTCGGCGCGCTGCCCACCGAACCGCCCACCGGGCCGGTGCCGCCGCGGAACGTCCCGCGGGGCGCGGTGGCGCCCAAAGCGCGGATGCGCCGGCGTCGCGACGACGAGAAGAAGCCCTCGAAGGTCTTCGTACCCGGTGAGCACGACGAGGTGCCGGTGCTCGAGCAGGCTCCCGTGGTCGGAGTCATCGAATACGCCGACGACGACCACACGATCGACGCCGTACCCGAACTGGTGCCCGCCTTCGGTGTGCTCGAACGCGTCGAGGACGAGCCGGTTCCGGTCTCGATGGATGTCCCCGGTGAATACCGGAGCCGCGACTAGTACGCCGGGAGCCGACGGGCCTCCCCTCAACGTCTCCGCCGGGCGCGGAGCCGACTGTGAATCGAACCTCGAAAGGAATGAGAAATGACCAATCCCAATGTGATGCAGGGTACATCGGACGACTGGAACACCGCCGCCACCAAGACCGCTCTGGCGGCCGGTGAGCTGGAGAATCAGCTCCGGACGTTGGATGCGACTCGGCACGGATTGAACACCGCGGTGCGCAGTCAGCACACCGGTACGGCGATCGACAGCACTCTCGCCGATCTGCACACCAGCGGGACGAACCTCTGGCGGGAACTGGATCGGATCCAGAACCAGATCCAGAAGCGCGGTGGCCAGGTCGACTACGACGACCTCGACGCCGCGCAGAAGGTCATGGCCCACGACGGCAGCGACGGCGTTCTCAACGCCACCGATGGTTCCGGGCCGGCCTCGTCCGGAAAGATCTCCCTGTCCTCGCTCACGTAAACCCCTGCTGCCCAGCAGATCTCATTCTTCGAAAATACGAAAGGTTCGATGAATCATGGCCGGAAATATGTACTTCAACTTCGCCCACGTCGATGAGCACCACACAACGCTCAAAGGACTCGGCCAGGCGATGGAGGACAATGTCAACCACCTGCGAAACCTGCAGCAGACGCTGGCGAGTCTCCTCGGCGGTGCTACGTCGGAGGCATACCAGGAGGTCTCGGGGAATCTGAACAAGTTGCTGGCAGCCCACCAGGCGAACCTGGTCAAGCTGAACACGCAGATCCACTTCGCCGCCGGTAGCCAGGGTATGGTCCAGACCGCCGACAAGGCCAGTGCCGCGAGCATGCGTGGATGATGCGATCGAGGATCCGGTAGCGATCGATCTGAATGTCGATGCCGCCCTGGTGCTTCGGCATCTGGTCGGCATCGACTCCTATCCTCCGGTCCTGGCACTGATGCCCAACATCTACCGGATCGAGGATCGGGACCGGGTGCACGCCGTGGTCACCGATCAGCTGATCGAGGCCGGGATGGTGATCGATGGCCGGGTGCACCCGACCATCGAGCATTGGCTGCGATGCCTGTACCGGCCGGATGTGGAATTGGTCGCCCGGATCATCGATACCGGCCTGGACGGCGGCCCGAAGGATATGCTGCGGCTGTCGCTGGTTCGTTCCGGTGAGACACAGGTGCTCGCGGTGCGGTCCGACGACCACGTCGTCATCCAGTCGGTACCCGCGGGCGAGCGCCGCCTGGACGCGCTGACCGGCGCGTTGACGGCCGCGTTGGGACCGGCCGACGCCCTGGAGTTCACGCCGCTGTCGGCGTGGGCCGAGGACTTCGCCGAGGTTCCGGCCGAGCCGGCCGAACGACGCCGGACACTGGTCGAACTCGGCGCCGAATCGCGGACGGCGAGTCTGCTCGCCCGGGTGATGAACGAGATCGTGCGGCGCGCGGAGATCGTCGTCACCGAGCACCACGACGGTACTACGCCGCGACCCGAGGTCTGTATGACCGTGCTCGACACCGTGTCGGGCCGAATCGTCGTGACTCCGAGTATGGCGCTGGACGGTCGGATTCGGGCGACGTACGCGCCCGGGGACGACGCGGCGCTGCACGCCGGCGTCGCGGCACTGGTCGACCTGTTACCCGGCCGCAGCTGGTTCGAAACCAGTCGCGCCGAATGAGAGTGCCGACCGGGCGTTTTCGGAGAGGATGAGGGACATGAACCGAGCACCGAGTACGAATGGGCATGCGGCCGAGGCCGTCCGGGCTCGGGGCGGTTACGACGCCTTCTTCGCGGCGGTGCCCGATCAGCCGGGCCCGGCGCACACCGGTGACTCCGGGGCCTCGACGTCACAGGCCGCGGCTTCGATGGCCGGAAATGCGCCCGCGGCACCCGGTTCCGCAGTGCAACCGTCGAGTGAGCCGACCGGCGGTGCGATGACCGCCGACCCCGCACGCCCCGCCGCGGCCCCGGTCGGACCCGGTGCGGCGCCGACCGGATCGGCGACCGTGGGCTCCGGAGCCACCGGCACACCCCAGCCGGGCGCGGTACCGGCGGGATACAGCCAGACGAATTCGGCAGCAACAGGTTTCGCGCAGCCGGGCTCGGTACCGCCGGAATCCGTGCAGCCGGGTTCGGCGGCAACAGGATCCGCCCAGTCCGGCTCGGCAGCGGCGGGACCGGCGCAGCAAGGGCCGGTGGCTCCGGGTTCGGTGCATCCGGGATCCACGTACCAAGGAGTGACCCCATCAGGAGCGGCGTCATCGGGTTCGGTACAGCCGGGTTCGGTTCAGCCCGGGCCGGCGCAGTCGGCCGGGATGCGCGCCGAACCGCCCACACCCACCGCCGATGCCTCGGCGTCCCATGTTGCCCCGCCGGCCGAAACATCCGCCGCGAGCCGGCAGTCCGCATCCCAGGCCGCGCCGACGACGTGGCAGCAGGCCGCGACTTCGCCGCAGACCGCCGCGCCCGCCTCCTACTCCGCGACATCGCCGGCCGCCGCCCGGGTCCCCGACCGCGTCGAGCGCGGTGTGCAGAGTTCCGAGCGCGTCGAGATCCTGCCCGCCGCACTGACTTCCGCGGAACTGCTGGCCGATATCGCCGCGGCCCATCGTGCCCAGCTCAAATCCACCAGCGGTGTGCGGGGCGCGCTGAACAAGGTCGGATTCAATCTCGGCCTGTCGCCGTCCGAACAACGGAAACAGGATCGCCGCGGCCGAATTCGCCGTCAGCTCAACAGCACCTATCAGATCGCGGTGATCAGTGTGAAGGGCGGCGTCGGACGCACCACTGTGACCGCGGCCCTCGGCTCCACCTTTGCCCGCCTGCGCCCGGACCGGGTGGTGGCGATCGACGCGAATCCCGATTTCGGCGATCTGCCGACCCGGACCCGGCCGCATCCCTACGGTCTGACGCTGCGGGATCTGGTTCGCTCCCCGAATCTCGAGGCGTTCTCGGCGGTGCATTCGTTCACCTCGATCAACGATGCCGATCTGGCCGTCGTGGCCTCACCGTGGAATACCGAATCGGTCGAGGCGCTCTCCGGTGGCGAATACTCCGCCGCCGTCGAGATCCTGCGCCGCCACTACAACCTGATGCTCGTGGATTGCGGTACCGGAGTGCTGGATTCGGCCACCGGGAGCGTTTTGAACACCAGTGACGCGGTGCTGGTCGTCACGCCCGCGACCGTGGGCGGGGTGAAGGGCGCCGTCGCCACCCTCAATTGGCTGAATTCGCATGGGATGCAACATTTGATCGCCAAATCGATCGTCGCGATCGTCCACCATCATCCGGTGAAGCCGACCGTCGAGGTCGACCAGATCGAGAAGCTCTTCGCCACCGCCCAGCGGCCCACCTTCGAACTGCCCTACGACGCGCATCTGTCCGAAGGCGGCGAGATCGACCTCCGCTTGCTCGACGAGGGCACGGGCCTGGCGTTCGAGGAACTCGCCGCCGCGCTGGCCGACGGCTTCCCGGGTTCGCCGATGGCCGGCGGCGATCGCGGAGGGTGGCGATGACCGCTGCCTACGCGACCGCCCCCGCGGCGGCGGCGCCCACGGCCGAGGTGGCGCGCGCCCGGATCGCGATCATGGTCGCCACCTACCAGGTCGATGTGGTGGTGCCGACCAAATTCACCATCGAGACCTTCATCGACGATCTCCTCGGCGTCCTGTCGCGCGCGATCGACGACGAGAACGTGGATTTCACTCCGCCCAGCGGACAGTGGAGTCTGGCCCGGCCGGGCGAGCCCCCGATTCCCCGGTGGCGCAGTCTGGCCGATCACGACGTGGTCGACGGCACCGTGCTCATGCTCACCGCGGTGGAGTCGGCGGAGATGTTCACCCCGGTCGTCGAGGACATCACCGACGCCCTGGCGATGATCAACGAACGCGAATTCGCCGAATTCGACCGTGGCACCGTCGCGATCGTGGGTGTCAGTGCCCTGGGCGTGGGTGCGGTCGCCGCGGCCGGAATGCTGGCCTGGTCGTGGACCGAGACCGGCTCGGTGTGGTGGTGCGGGCTGCCGGCACTGCTGCTCGGCGTGGCGTACTGGGTGGCGGCGCTGGTCGTGCGCGGGCGGCGGGTGGCACCGGGCATTTCGCTGGGCCTGGCGCTGTCGGCCGTGCCGCTGCTGTCCGCCGGCGGGGCGATGCTGGTGCCGCCCGCCTACGGGGAGCCGGGCGCGTTCGCCGCCGCCAACATCGCCGCCGGGGCCGTGGTGGCCGCGGTATCGGCAGCGACCATGATGCGCGTGACCCGTTTCGGGATCGCCACACTGATGTCGGTCACCGTGCTGGGCGTGGTGATCACCGCGGCCGCGGTCCCGGCCACCTATCTCGATATCGCGCTGCGGCAGGTCACCGCCGGTCTCGTCTTCGCGGGCCTGATCGTGCTGACGGCCGCGCCCCGGCTGGCGGTCGTGATCGCGCGCATCCGCCCGCCGGATCTGCCCGATCCGGGCAGCGAGGTGGCGCCGTCGACCCTGACCGACATCTTCGACGCCGAGGCCGCCCGTGAGGCCGATCCCGAACTCGAGGAACAGGACGAGCGCGATCGGCGCCGGGCCCACTCCGGGATCGAGGCTCGCGCCCGGCTGGCCGTGACCAGCCTGCGGGGACTGATGGCGGCGGTCGCGGTACTGCTGTCGGTGTCGACGGTCGTCACCGCCGCGGCGAGTCCGGGCGGGGTCCGCGAAATCGTGCTGGCCGTGGCGGTCGCCGGAATTCTGGTGCTGCGCTCCCGCTGGTTCCCGGATCGCGTGCAGGCCCTCGCACTGGTCTCGGCCGCCGCCATCACCCTGACCGGTCTCGGATTCGTCCTGGTCGGTGCCTACCACACCCCGGGTGCCCGGCTGGTGGTCGTGCTCGTCGCGGTGGCCGCGGCGGTGGCGGCCTGCGTTGCGGCGCTTCGGCTTCCGGGTACGCGTCTGTCGCCGGTGACCCGCCGTGTCATCGATCTGATCGAGTACGCCCTGATCGTGATCGTCCCGGTGATCGCGTTCTGGATCATGGGCATCTACACCGCCATGCGAGAGATCTGATGCGTCCGATCCGATCCGCGAGCACGGCGCTGGTCGCGGTGCTCCTGCTGCTGGGCGCCGGTCCGGCCGCCGCGTTGGACCCGCCGGACGTGGTGGTCGGCGCGGCGCCGCCCGACGGCCCGCCCGGTCCCGAGGTGCCGACCAAACAGGACAAGGGCTGCCTGGCCGTCGGCCTGCTGCCCAACAGTGACGTGAAGCAGACGCCGCCGCCCGAACAGGCGCTGGATCTGCGCCAGGCGCGCGCGCTGAGCCGCGGCGGCGGGGTGACCGTCGCGATCGTCGATACCGGCGTCGGCCCCAACCCGCGGCTGCCCAATCTCACCGGTGGTGGCGACTATGTGGCCGCCGGGGGCGACGGACTGTCGGACTGCGATGCGCACGGCACGCTGGTCGCCGGAATCATCGGCGCCACATCCGATTCCGCCGACGGGTTCAGCGGTGTCGCACCGGACGCCAGGCTGGTGTCGATCCGCTACCGGTCGGGCGCCTTCAGTCCGGAACAGCCGCAGGGGGACGAGGCCACCGCGGCGCCGGCCCGCGAGTTGCGCAATATGGCCCGCGCCATCACCCACGCGGCGAACCTCGGCGCCGGGGTGATCACGGTGTCGCTGCCGATCTGTGTGCCCGCGGATTCGAAACTCGACCAGTCGATGCTCTCGGCGGCCATCGGATTCGCCGTGCACGTGCGCGGCGCGCTCATCGTGGCCGGTGCGGGCAACACCGGTAGCTCGGGATGTCAGCAGAATCCGCCGATCGATCCGAGTCGCCCGCGCGATTCCCGGAACTGGGGTGCGGTGCAGACGATCTCGTCACCCGGATGGTTCGGCCCGGATGTGCTGACCGTCGGCTTCACCACCGCCACCGGCACTCCGATGGCGGATTCGCTTGCCGGACCGTGGGTTTCGGTCGCCGCGCCCGGCACCGGAATCGAATCGCTCGGCCCGGGCGGCGGTGGCCTGATCAACGGCGTCGGCGCGCCCGACAAACTGGTCGCCGTCGGCGGCGCCTCGTTCGCGGCGGCCTATGTGAGCGGCGTGGCGGCGCTGCTGCGATCGCGCTACCCGAACGAGACGCCCCAGGAGATCGCCGCACGCTTGCAGGCCAGCGCGCACGCACCCGCTCGCGGCATCGACAACTCGGTCGGTGCGGGCATGATCGATCCGCTTGCGGCACTGAGCCTTCGGACCGCACCACGACAGCCGGCCGGCCTGTTCCGCTCCACCGAACTCATCGTGCCGCCGCCGGCGCGCGCGGCCGACCGCCGTCCGGCGATCGTTGCCGGGATCGTCATCCTGGCCGCGCTCGTGGCCGGGGTGGGAGCGAGCTACGCCGGCACGGTGATCGGGAGACGCCGTTGAGCGTGGCGAACATCCGAATCGGCAGTCCGGAGGGCGGGCCGATCGTGACGGCTTCGATCGCCGCCAGTTTCGTGCTGGTCGGTTTGTGGGGTCGCGCACCGCTGTGGGTAGGCCCGCTGGTGGTGGTGGCGATGGCGGGCGCGGTACTGGTCCGCGTCGATGGGCGTACCGCGGTGCGCTGGTTCCTGGACTGGTGCGCGTACCGGGCCGGTATGGCGACGCGGGCCCGGGAGCGAGCCCGGCCGCGCGAGATCCACGACGTGGAGGTCGCCGCCGGCGTGTGCGGTATCCACACCGACGAGTCGACGCTGGTCGCGATGATCCAGCTGGCGCCCGACCTCGATCTGCCCACCGTGATCGGCGAGGAGACGCTCTACACCGAGGACGTCGTACCGATCGACACGCTGGTCTCGATGCTGGACCAGTACGGGATCGCCGTCGACATCGACATCGTGACCACCGGCCAGCGGGTCCGTCCGGCCACCAGCTACAGCATGCTCTACGACCAGCTGATCGGTACCCATCCGGTGGTGGGGGAGCGGATGACCTGGCTGGTGCTGCGCCTGGATCAGCAGCGCAATCTCACCGCGCTGGCCCGCCGCGGACCGGCCGAGGTCACCGGCCCGAAAGCCCTGGCCACCGCGGCACATCGGATCGCGTCCCGGCTGCGCGAGCGGGGCATCTCGGCACACGCCCTGCCCGCGGACGCGTTGCGGGAGGCGACCCGGCTGCTGCACGCCGGGGTCGAACCGGCGGAGTTGCGGGAGCGCTGGGGGCAGCTGGAATCGCCGGCCTCCGGGCGATGCGTGACCAGTTTCTCCATCGACTGGACCCGGCTGCACGGTGCGGGCCTCGACGACTGCTGGAACTGGAATCGCGGCCGGACCACTCTCGTGGTCAGTCTGGCCGGCGGGGCGCTCGGACCGCGCGGCATCGTGCGCTATGTGGGCCCGCCGGTCACCTCGGCGCCGGTCGACTATCTGCGGCGGCTCGGTGGACGGCAGTCGACGGCCCTGCTGGCGACGCTGCCGACCGGAACCCCGGTCTCCGCCCTGCCGCCCGACGACACCGGCAACGACGTGGCCTCCCCGGAGCTGCTCGCGGAGCTGCCGATCACCATCGGCCCCAACGGGCAGATCCTGGGATCGATCAGTGGCCGGCCCCAGCACGCGCTCGCCCTGCCGCTGTTCGACCCGGCGCGCTACAACCCGCGCCGGCGCACCATCGACGTGCACGCGGATCTGCCGGTGGCCCAGCAGATCGTGCTGCGCGCGATGGTGGTCGGCGCCGACGTCGAGGTGCATTCGGCCCGGCCGCACCGCTGGTCACAGCTGGTTTCCGCGGTCGGCGACCCGTCCTCGCTGCGGCTGGCGGCCGAATCCGGGCTCGCCGACGCCGAGGGCGGGACCGCCGGCAGCCCGGCCACCATCGCGGTGTTCGACCAGATGTCTCCGCGCGCCTCGACGGCGCACACCACGGTGACCATCAACGATCCGGGGACCTCGCGCCGCCGATCCGTGGATCTGGCGATCAACCAGGTCACCGCGACGTCGGTGGATGTCAGCATTCCGATGCGCACGGTGCGAGTGGATCTGATCGAGCCGCGCGGCGAGACCCGCTATTACGACAATCCGGCGCCCCCGGCGGCGGCAGGCGATAGACCGGCGATCACGGCCCCGCAGGTAGGTGGTCCTGGTGCCGACTGACGAATCGGGACGGTAATGTTGATCAATGTGGTGGCGGACTCCCAGACCGATGGTGATATTCAGCCTCCGGACGGCGACGACTCGCTAACACCCCGGCAGAGCGCGGCGGCGATCTTCTCCCGCCGCCTGTCGGAGCTGATCGCGGAATCCGTGGTGTCGACCGAGGACGGCTCGACCAGGTCGCTGACGCTGTATTCGCTGGCGCAGCACCTGGAACTGGCGTACCCGGATGTGCCGGTGTCGCAGTCGGGGCTGTACCGGCTGGTGCACGGGGAGGCGATCCCGCGGTTGGATCTGATCATCGCGCTGGCCCGGGTCTTCGATGTGCCGCCGGAGTATTTCGTCACCGAACGTCCGGACTGAATCGGCGAAAACTGTTCTCCCCAGCGGGAATAGTGCCGATGGGGCACGGGTGTGATTGTCGCTACCATCCGGGATATGCCCGCCGAGGACCAGGGAGATCTCTTCCTTCGCCATCGCGGCGCGGTCCTGGACACGCTGCTCTCCGACCCGTCGTTCGGATCGCCCGAATTCGCCGCCGACGATGGCCCGGCCGCCGGTCCGTCGGCTACCGAACACCCGAATATCGTTGACTCCGTGGCGGATTCCGATTCGGTACCGTCGGTGCGCAAGGTGAGTTCCGGGCCGAAGGCCAGTGACCGGATCATGGCGCTGCTCAGCGGGGAATCGCCCGCCGGGTCCAGCCAACTCGAATTCACCTCGGATTTCTCCGAGCGTTCGGCGCGGCTCGGCGCGGCGGCGGAGGAATCCGAACAGCGGGCCGGTGCCGCCCCCGAAGCCCGGGAGAAGGCGGCCGAACGCACCTCGGCCGAGAGGCCGCAATTCCCGCAGGTGGTGCTGGCTCAGCTGCGCAAACCGAAGGTCGCCCTGGCCGTCGCCGCGGCGTTGGCCCTCGTGCTCGTGCTGGTGCTGGTCACCACGGGCGGTAAGAAGAGCAACCCCGATCAGTTGGCCGTGGTCACTCCGGTGGCCGCCGCACCTCCGTCGTCGAAGCCGGGCGCGGGCCCGGAATCGGCGCCCTCGGAGTCGAACAGCGCCCCCATCAAGGTCCGATCCGCGCAGGCGCACTGCCCGGCCGGCAGTACGGACGCGATGGACGCCTTCTCCGGTGAACCGGGCAAGGCGTGGTCCTGCGTGCGGGCATTCAAGATCGACGGTCAGGTCATGACGATCGACCTCGGTAAGAAATACCAGGTGGACTCCATCGGGATCGTCCCCGGCTGGGACAGCGTCGGCAGCGACGGTGCGGACCAGTGGAACAAGTACCGCACGGTGAGCCGGGTGTCGTATCTGTTCGACGATCCGACCGCGACGCGATATACGCAGCAGACACTGGATCAGCGCAGCCTCGTGGTCACCAAGATGTCTCCCGCGGTCAGCGCCTCGAAGATCACCTTGACGATTCAGCAGTCCAAGGGCGAGCCCTCGATCAACACCACCGCCATCTCCTCGATTGTGATCACGGGACATTGAAACCTCCGCATTCGATCTGCCAGTACTGCTCCCATCGCAATGGCGGAGACGAAACTCGTTGCGGCCATTGCGGAGCCCCGTTGCCGCTCGGTCCCGAGGTCCGTGTCGACGGCGGTGCCACCGGTCACCCGCTGCTGGCGGATGCCGCGCACACCGCATTGGAGGCCGGGCGCCTGATCGCGCGCACCGCGGGTGCGGCGGAGAAGGTGGGCGCCGAGGTCGCGAAGGCGGGTGAGGGCGCGACCAAAGCGGCGGCGGAGGCCGAAAAGGGCGCTGCCGCAATCGCTCTGCCGGAGGTCAGCTGGAAGGTCGCGATCGCCGCGATCGCCGCGCTGCTGGTGGTGGCCGTCGTGGTCATCCGTTCCTGTGCGGTGAACGCACCGCCGATGATCGGGCAGCTCACCCCCGTCGAGGCGCTGCCCGATCTGGTGCGGGCCGCTTCCTCGTGCCGGCATGTCGACAGCGGTCCCGCGGTGGACAACTGTGTGATCACGGCCGATCACCCGCTGTTGTCCGGCGGCATCACCGACGGCCGGCAACTGACCTTCACCGTGCGGGCCGATCCACCGCAGAATCTGACCGCGGTGGTCAACGGCTGGCGCGTCGCCGGCGGCACGGTCATCGCCGACGGCACGGTGTTCGTCGCCATCGGTCCTTCGGCAACGGTGTGGTATGCAGATACCCGCACCGGTCTGCGCATCGAGACGGCGACGTTCGCGAATCGTGCAGGCGCGCAGACATTTCTGTTCCGATCCGGTTTGGTTCGCTGAGAAACCGGGTAACGTCGCGCAATCCTTGTTACACTGAAGAACGTGCCGTTATTTAACGGCACGTTACAGACAGTCCGCAATACTGCGGTACCGATTCCGATCGCGGGAAGGCACGGGTCGATGGTGGCAACAACCCAGCAGACGATTTCATGGAAGCGATTCCGTGATGATCCGACAGATCTGGAGGCGGTGTACTTCCGCTGGATTCAGCCGGGAGCCGCGGCGCCGACGATCACCGACCGTGCCGAGCAGATCTTCCGGCATCATCTGGAGCTGGCCGCGGGGCGGCGGCCTGGAACCGCGGTGACCAGGCTGTATCGCGCCGGGGACGGCAGTGGTCTGGGGCCGGCGTTGCAGATCGTCAACGACGATATGCCGCTGCTGGTGGATTCGCTCACCGCGGCGCTGCAGCGCCTGGGCGCCACCGTGACCGAGGTGGTGCATCCGGTCTTCGACGTCCTGCGGGATCGGCGCGGCCGGTTGCGGGCGATCGCGCCCAGCGAGGGATTCGATGTGGCGCAGGCGAATTCGGCGAGCCGATCGGAGGGCAGCGGCAACGTCGTCACCGAGTCGTGGATCCATGTGCAGCTGGGTGCCGGCGATTCCGACGCGGTGCTGGACCGGATCGAGCGGGCGCTGCCACCCCTGCTCGGCGAGATCCGCCAGGTCGCCCACGACACCGAGGCGATGACCCGCACGATGGGAACCCTGGCCGCCCGGCTGGATTCCGTACCGCAACCGTCCGCGACCGAGGCGGCCGAATGCGCGCAGTTGCTGCGCTGGCTGACCTCCGGGCACTTCACCTTGCTGGGATACGGCTACTACCGGGTACATCCCGGCGCCGACGGCCCGGAGCCGCAACAGGTTTCGGGCACCGGACTCGGCGTGCTGCGCAACGGTTCGGGTGTGGACGTGGGCGCACCCGCGACCGGTTCCGAGCAGATCCTGCGGCTGTCCAACGGTTCCCTGGACTCGCTGCTGCCGGGCTCGCCGGATGTGTACGTGGTCAGCGTCGCCGACTACGCGGCCGAGACCACGCCCTCGGTCGCCGGTCAGGTTGTGGGCGAACACGTTTTCGTGGGCACCTTCACCGTCAGCGGCTTCCACGAGAACATCCTCGACATCCCGGTGATCTCCCGCCGCGTCCACCAGGTCATCGAATGGGCGGGCCTGGCGCTGAATTCGTTCTCCGGCCAGGCGCTGCTGGAGATGTTGCAGACCTTCCCCCGCGTCGAACTGTTCTCCACCGATGCGCGCCGCCTCTTCGAAACCGTCTCGGCCGTCATGAATCTCGGGCTGCGGCGCCAGATCCGGCTGTTCCTGCGCCGCGATGTGGGCAGCAACGCCGTGTACTGCCTCGTGTACCTGCCGCGCGACCGCTACTCGACCGAGGTGCGGTTGCGGATGCACGAGATCCTGCGCCGCGAATTCGACGCCGAGCAGATCGCCTATTCGGCGCGTGTCACCGAATCCGAGCTCGCCGTCGTCTATTTCACGGTGCACCGCGGTGCCGACGCCGAACCGGCGGATATCACCGAATCCAACCGCGAACGCATTCAGGACCTGCTGTTCGCGACCACCCGCAGCTGGAGCGACCGGCTGGTCAGCGAGGCCGCGGGTATCGCCGAGATCGCCGCGCCGGTCGTCCAGGACTACGCGACCGCGTTTCCGGCGACCTATCAGCAGGAATACGAGCCCGCGCGGGCGCTCGACGACCTGTGCCGGCTGCAGCGTCTGGCCGACGGGCAGATCGATACCGATCTCTACCGCACCGCCGGCGCGCCCTCGGGGGAGTGGCGCTTCACGCTGTACGTCGCCGGGACCGAGGTGTCGCTGAGCCGGGTGCTGCCGCTGCTGCACAGCCTGGGCATCGAGGTCGTGGAGGAAAAGCCCTACCGGCTCGAACTGCCCGGCGACAGCACGCGGTGGATCTACGACTTCGGCCTGCGGGTCGCGCCGAACACGCTGCGCGGCAGCGGCGAGGGCGATCCGGAGGCCGATCTGGATCGCGCCGTGGCGCTGGAATCCCTGCCGGACACCAGTATTCGTAAACGCCTGCCGGAGGCCGTGTCGGCGATGTGGTTCGGCGACAGCGAGGTCGACGGACTCAACGAACTCGTCCTGCGGGCCGGACTGCACTGGCGCCAGATCGCGATGCTGCGCGCCTACGCGAAATATCTGCAGCAGGCGGGATTCGCCTACACCTTCGCCAACATCACCCGGGTGCTGCTGGCGCAGCCGAGCACCGCGCGCGCCTTCACCGAATTGTTCGAGGCGTATTTCGATCCCGAACACCTCGGACCGGTGGCTACCGCGCGGGCCGCGGCCATCTCGTCGCGGCTGCAGGACGAAATCGATGCCGTGGTGAGCCTCGACACCGACCGAATTCTGCGGGCGATTCTCGGGCTGATCACAGCGACCCTGCGCACCAACTACTTCCGCCGCGACGAGGACGGAAATCCGCCCGGACATCTGTCGTTCAAATTCGATCCGCACGCCATCGCCGAATTGCCCCGTCCGCGGCCGCAGTTCGAGATCTTCGTGTATTCGCCGCGGGTCGAGGGCGTGCACCTGCGTTTCGGTGCGGTGGCGCGCGGTGGGCTGCGGTGGTCGGATCGCCTGGAGGATTTCCGGACCGAGATTCTGGGTCTGGTGAAGGCGCAGGCGGTGAAGAACGCGGTGATCGTGCCCGTGGGCGCGAAGGGCGGGTTCGTGGTGAAGCGCCCGCCGGCCGCGACCGGTGATGCGGCGGCCGACCGCCAGGCCATGCAGGCCGAGGGTATCGCCTGCTACCGCACCTTCATCTCGGGACTACTCGACCTGACCGACAATGTCGACCACGCCGGTGGTGAGGTGATCCCGCCGCAGCGGGTGGTGCGCCGCGACGGTGACGACACCTATCTCGTGGTGGCCGCCGACAAGGGCACCGCCACGTTCTCCGATATCGCCAACGAGGTTGCGCAGCATTACGACTTCTGGCTC